>NZ_JBQJIK010000088.1:0-33093 GCF_052078665.1 Inquilinus sp. CA228
GATGGCGCCGCCTCGTCCGCGACTACGAAAAGCGCATCGACGTCTCGCACGCGATGATCCTCGTCGCCATGGGCGGAATTCTCATCCGACGAAACACTCATCCCTGATTTTCAAAACAGACTCTAAGGATCTTACCTGTTGGGTTCAGGGCTCGCAATAAGCTGATCCAAATCAGTTGGCAACGAAATTGAGCTATCGATGACAGCACCCAATCGGTGCCGGGTCTAAGATCCTTCACGACGACCATGCGCCCGAGGTCTGGCGCCATTATCCAAAGGCATTGGGCGCCAGGAGCCGGGATGCCCAGGATCGGGCGCTGGCGCAAGCGGCCCTGCTTGGCGATGCCAGGGCGCTGTGCGCCTTTGCCATCGGCGGGAGCTTGAGAATGAGCCAGAGAACCGACCTGTACCATGCCTGGGAAGCGACTCAGAAGACCTTGGGCTACTCGCAGGCCGTGCGTGCCGGCGACACCATCTATGTCGCCGGCACCGCCAGCCTCGACGCCGAGTTCAACGCGCTCGATCCGGGGGATCTTCCGGCCCAGATGCGCAACATCTACCGGCGGATCGGCGAGACGCTGGCGCATTTCCCGCTCGGCTTCGGCCATGTCGTCCGCGAGACCATGGTCGTGACCGACATGGACGGCCTCATGCCCGCGCTGGCCTATCGCAAGAGCGTCTATGGCGACGGCCTGTTCCCGGCCTCCACCACCGTCGAGGTGAAGCGGCTCTTCGCGCCGGGCCTGATGATCGAGATCGAGGTCGCCGCCTGCTTCGCCTCGGGCGAAGGATAGGGCGCGCGCCGCACGACGGCATTGCACTGGCAGTGCAGATTTGAAACACAAGAAAAGGAGCCGATCCGAAGATCGGCTCAGGATTCAATCGGGAAATATGAATAGTAATCAAAATAGAAATATAAACAATAATGAAAATATATTAAGCTAACAATGCATCGTAAATTCTTCCTCTAGAACAGCGAGTGCGTTGCCGTCGTTCTCCAGCTCAATCTCGATTAGCTTCTTTTCTTCTTGAAGGTTGTTTATGGCGGCGGTGTCTGGATTTGGATTCGAGCTCATTTCCGCAATCAGAGTTGCAATACGCTGCATGCGATTTCGCTTGCGCTCGATTTCCCTCTTCGTGGCTTCGATCTGCCGCTGGAATATCGAGCAAACGGACGACAGGTGCGTGTCCATGACACCATCTCCTCCAGAAGCCCTGCACAAAGGTGATCTGAAGCGGAATATCGCCAAGAGCACCCGCCAACCATTTCAACCGTCCGAGCCTGAAGTGTCGTCATCCAAACATACGAGGTCGGTCGATATCGGAAGACGATGACAGTGCATATGACGCCCGGCGCCTGCCTGTGCGTCTCCGCACATTGCGGGTGCAAAACCGCGACCTCCCCGGCTCCGCAAGCGCATCCCATCTCGGGTCCATCCCCGGACACCGAAGGAACCCAAACCATGGGCGCTCCCTCTCCCGATCTTTCCAATCTGTGGCTGGCGCGCGCCTTCAACGCGCAGGATGTCGAGGCGGCGGCCGCCCTCTACCATCCCGAGGCCTCGATCGTGCAGGTCGACGATGTCCATGGCGGCACCACGATCGCGCGTGGCGCCGACGCGATCCGGGCGACCATGGCCGCCTATATCGACCTCCGGCCGCATATGGATGTCGTCACCCACCACGTCACCGTCGCCGGCGATTTCGCGATGACGCGCTCGCAATGGCGGATCACCGGCCGGGGCCGGGACGGCCAGCCGGTCGAGGTCCACCATCACGGCATGGAGGTGCACCACAGGGGCGAGGACGGCACCTGGTACTTCTTCATCGACCACCCCTTCGGCGCCGATGCCGCCTGGGCGGTCGACCGCCCGCCGCGCACCGACCGGCGGCGGGACACGGCGGGCGGGCCGGCGGGGACCCGATCGCGGGGAGCGGCTCACTCCAGGCGCCGCCTCTCCCACGCGATCCAGTGGGTGCTGAACGTCCGGCCGAGCCATCCGCCTGCAATTCCGGCCGCTCCAAGGAGATATTGATAATATAGCTGTCCTCCTGCAATCAGTTGCAGGAAGAAGATGGCGCAAAAGAAAGCGCCGACCCAGGTTATAACGATGGAGACGTACCGCGTTCGCAGGGCGGCGCAGAGTGGATAAGTTCTTTCTATGCCCGTGTGTCTCTTGTTGAAGAGGTAGATCGCCAAACTTCTGATGGCGATGATGATGGCGAATACAACAACGAAATGCATCACGCCTGCGAACATGGGACCCTCGAGCCACTGACGGCGGCAGTGCGTTTTCGCGGGCTTTTGCCCCTCGCGTGACGAGAGCGAGGGCGCCGCTGCTCCGGCCAGTCAGCCAATTCACAGCGACTCATATCACATCTGCCAGCGTCCGGTGATGTGCGGCCGGCACGATTCGTCCGCGTCGCCCCGGCTCTTCCATTTCGTTCCGGGGGCAGTCCAGAAGCGCCAAGGGATGGATTGCGCCGATGTAATTCCCCCGCCAGAGCAAATTAAGCCTCTCGATCACATCTTCACCGGTACACGCCGCGCCATGCTGTCGGCGATCCGAGACTGGTGGAGTTGGAGATGAAGACCCCCTTCGAGTCCGACGGCGGGAACAGGCGCTTCGGCCTGCGCCGGATGACGGCGGCGCTGCTGGTCGGCACGGCCCTGATCGGCCTGCCGGTCGGGGCGGTCCTGGTCTTTGGTCCCCCGGCCGTGGCGGAGAGCCAGCCGCCGGCCGCCCCCGTGGTGCCGGCCTCCCTCGTCCCGGCCTCCCTCGTCGCGACAGCATCCGGCTCCTTTGCCGGGCTGGTGCATCAGGTGATGCCGGGCGTCGTCAATGTCTCGATCACCGGCCATCAGGGGCCGACCCGGATCGCGGACAGCGACGGCGGGCCGCGTGGCGGCGAGCCCCGGAGCGGCGGGCCGCGTGGCGGGCGGGGCGGCCAGGCGATCCATGGCGCAGGCTCCGGCTTCATCATCGATCCGGCCGGCTACATCGTCACCAACAACCATGTGGTGAAGGACGCCGACGAGATCTCGGTCACCCTCAATGACGGCACCGTGCTGCCGGCGAAGGTGGTCGGCACCGACCCGAAGACCGATCTCGCCTTGATCAAGGTCAAGGCCGACAAGCCGCTGACCGCGGTCGAATGGGGCGACAGCGACGCCGCCCAGGTCGGCGACTGGGTGATGGCGGTCGGCAACCCCTACGGCCTCGGCGGCACCGTGACCGCCGGCATCGTCTCGGCCGTCGGCCGCGACGTGAACTCCAACCCGCTGGAAGACTTCCTGCAGATCGACGCGCCGATCAACCCCGGCAACTCCGGCGGCCCCAGCTTCGACGCCGGCGGCAAGGTCATCGGCATCAACAGCGAGATCTACTCGCCCTCGGGCGGCTCGGTCGGCATCGGCTTCGCCATTCCGTCCAACCTGGCCAAGTCGGTGATCGCCCAGATCCGCGAGCATGGCAGCGTCCAGCGCGGCTGGCTCGGCGTGCAGATCCAGGCGCTGACGCCGGAGCTGGCCGAGGCGGCCGGCCTCGACACCGCCCGCGGCGCCCTCGTCGCCGAGGTGCAGAGGAACAGCCCGGCGCTGAAGGCCGGCCTGCATCAGGGCGATGTCATCGTGTCGTTCGACGGCAAGCCGGTCGCGCAGTCGAAGGATCTGCCGCGGCTGGTCGCGGAGACCGCGTCCGGCACCACCGTCCCGGTCGAGGTGCTGCGCAACGGCAAGCCCGAGACCCTCTCGATCGCCATCGCCAGGCCGCCGAAGCAGGTGGAGAGCTGAGGGCGACGGCTCCGGCGTGACCGCCGCCCGCCCGGTCGCGGGTCGGCGGTCACGTTGCGGAAACGAAATGTTCAGTTGCGCCGGCTGCGCACTTCGTTCATGATATGTTCTATGGACGAGGCGCAATCCGAACCGATCCGGCCGACCGATCCCGACATGAACTGGACGGGCTGGGCGCTGCACACGCTGCGCCAGGCGGCCGAGATCGACATGCGCTGCAAGCGGCTGACCGAGCGGCAGCAGGAAAGGGCCCATCTGGACCCGAAGGCGCCGACCGATTTCGGCCTGATCCAGGCGCGGCTGTCGCGCTCGGTGCGGCTGTCGATCGCCCTGACCGAGCGGATCCGCACCGGCTTCATGAAGCGCAGGGAAGAGCGTACGGAGTCGGGTGAGGAGCAGCGCCGCCGGCAGCGGCGGGAGCGTGCGGCCGGAATGGTGGCCGAGGCGGCGGCGAAGCCCGAGGAGGGCCTGGACGCCGAGCGCATGCGGTCGCTGGCGTGGGAGACGTTGGTTGAGGACGAGATTCTCGACGCGCAGCTGGACACGCTGTCGGCGGCGGAGTTCGTGCAGGAGGTGTGCCGCAAGATCGGCTACCCGCCGGACCCGATCCGGCTGCCTCAGAGCTGGGACGACATCTTCGAGGCGAAGGCCCCGACGGCGGAACCCGCCGAGGCCGCCGATCGCGAGACTGCGGACGACTGGTCTGCTGAGCCGGACGAGTCCGACATGGGCCGGCCCATGCCCGAGCCGTCGAAACCGGACAGCAGTTGAGGGTTGTGTGGCTCGACCGCGTAGGTTGGGTTCGCATGGCGAACCCAACACCTCGCCGTCGCGCCTCTGCTGGGTTCGCTAGCCGCGAACCCAACCTACGACGCTGAAAAATAAGTGTTTTTGCCTCTCCCGTTTACGGGAGAGGTCGGAGGCGCTTGCGCCTCCGGGTGAGGGGGTTTTGTCGAAGCCGGGAGCCGCCCTCACCCGGTCTCGCTGCGCGAGCCCGACCTCTCCCGCAAGCGGGAGAGGCACACAAAAGCAGCACTCCGCAGACCTCGACCGTTTGTTGCGCAAAAGCCCGCCGCGGCGATCCGGCCCCGCCCTCCACCCTGCCAAATGCAAATAAAATTAGTGCAAAGGCCGCCGCCCAGCTTCTCATTCCCGTCCTCATCCGGCATATTGTCCCCTGATATTGCGCTGCAGTATTTTCCTGGGGGTTTTCCGTGAAACATAAGGAGCCCAAACACGTCACCGAGTTCCGCTGGCGCCATCTCCGGCCGGACGAGACGATCGAGCTGTTCCTGGAGAACAGCCAGCGCAACGGCATGCTGATCCTCACCAGCGAGCGCGTCTGCCTCTACCGCAAGGGGCTGTGGGGCGAGACGCTGGAGGCGGTGCCGGTCAACCGGATCACCGCGGTCGAGGCCCGCTCCATCCTGGGCCATCACGTGATCAGGCTGCTCGGCCCGCCCGATCCGCTGGTGTTCAACACCTTCGAGCGGCGCGACCTGGTCGACGCGCTGTGCGCCCGGCTGGACGCGCTGCGCCGGGCCGATCCCGCGCCGCCGGCGCCGCCGGACGGGCCGATGGAGCATCTCAAGCGGCTGGGCGCCCTGCGCGACGCCGGCATTCTCACCGATGGCGAGTTCGACGCCAAGAAGGCCGAGATCCTCGCCAAGCTCTAGCCGCCGGGAAAGGCGGACGCAACGCGGCGCCGACGCCGGTGAATTCCCGGACTCGCCGCGCTAAGCTGCCGCTCCCGCGGATCCCGGAGCCGCCCGATGAAGTCGCTCCTCGCCCGGCGCCTGGTCCAGGCGGTGCCGGTGCTGCTGATCGTCGTCTGCCTGGCCTTCCTGCTGCTGCGGCTGGCGCCGGGCGACGCCGTCGACGCGCTGGTGGTCGAGATGGGCGGCGGCGACCCCGGGCTGATCGCCCGGCTGCGCGCCGAATACGGCCTCGACCAGCCCTGGCCGGTGCAGCTCGGCCTCTACCTGTCCCATGTTGTCCGGCTCGACCTCGGCTGGTCGGTCGGCTTCTCCCGCCCGGTCCTCGGCCTGGTGCTGGAGCGGGCGGGCAACACCGCCCTCCTGATGGCCGCCGCCCTGTCCCTGGCGCTCTCGACCGGCACCCTGCTCGGCGTCGCCGCGGCGCAAAGCCACCTCAAGGGCCGTGGCTGGCTCGACACGCTGGTCACCGGCTTCGGCCTGCTGCTCTACGCCATGCCCGGCTTCTGGATCGGGCTGATGCTGATCGTCGCCTTTGCCGTGAAGCTACGCTGGCTGCCGCTGGCCGGCATCGCCACCGTGCCCAGCTTCGACACCGGCTGGGCCTATGTGGCCGACGTCGCCCGCCACCTGGTGCTGCCCACCGTGGCGCTGTCGCTGATGTATGTCGCGGTCTACCTGCGGCTGATGCGCGCCGGCATGCTGGAGGTGGCGGGCAGCGACTTCGTCCGCACCGCCCGGGCCAAGGGCCTGGCGCCGGGCCGCATCACCTGGCGCCATGTGGTGCGCAACGCGCTGCTGCCCATGGTCACGGTGTTCGGCATCCATTTCGGCATGCTGCTGGGCGGCAGCGTGGTGATCGAGAGCGTCTTCGCCATCCCCGGCCTCGGCCGCCTGGCCTATGAGGCGGTGACGAAGCGCGACCTGAACCTGCTGCTCGGCATCATCCTGGCCAGCGCGGTGATGGTGATCCTGGTCAACCTCGCCGTCGACCTGCTCTACGCCAGGCTCGACCCGCGGCTGCGGGGGCCGCGCTGATGCGTGTGCTGCGCCGCTTCCTGGCCGACCGCGCCGGCCGGCTCGGCTTGGCCGGGCTGGTGCTGGTGCTGGGCATGGCGCTGACCGCCGGCTGGATCTTCCCGGGCGACCCGATGGCGATCGCCGGCCCGGCGCAGCTGCCGCCGTTCCAGGACCCGGCGCATTGGCTGGGCACCGACCGGCTCGGCCGCGACGTGCTGGCCGAACTGTTCCACGGCGCCCGCGTCTCGCTGCTGGTCGGCGCCGCGGCGGCGGCGATGGCGGTCGGCATCGGCCTGTTGGTCGGCACCACCGCCGGCTTCCTCGGCGGCTGGGTGGACGAGGCGCTGATGCGGCTGACCGAGGCGGTGCAGACCGTGCCCAGCTTCGTCCTGGCCCTGGCGCTGATCCTGGTGCTGGGCCCGTCGCTCGGCAACGTCGTCCTCGCCATCGGCCTCGGCGCCTGGACCAGCCCGGCCCGGGTGGTGCGGGCCGAAATCATGGCCCTGGCGCGGCGCGACTTCGTCGACGCCTATCGCTGCATGGGCATGGGCTGGGCCGAGATCGCCTTCGCCAAGCTGCTGCCCAACGCGCTGGCGCCGGTGCTGGTGCTGGCCACCGTGATCACCGCCAGCGCCATCCTGATCGAATCGGCGCTCGCCTTCCTCGGCCTCGGCGACCCGAACCGGGTCAGCTGGGGCAGCATGATCGCCGACGGCCGCGCCGTGCTGCGCAGCGCCTGGTATCTCTCGGCCATCCCCGGGGTGGCGATCGTCGTCGCCGTGCTGTCGGTCAGCCTGCTCGGCGAGGCGCTGACCGCCGCGCTCGACCCGCGGCGGAGGCGGCGATGAGCCCGCTGCTTTCGATCCGCGGCCTGACCGTCGACTATCTCGGCGAAGCCGGGGCGGTGCGCGCGGTCGACGGTGTCGACCTCGACCTCGCGGCGGGAGAGACGCTGGCCCTGGTCGGCGAATCCGGCTCCGGCAAGTCGACCGTGGCGCTGGCGCCGCTCGGCCTGTTGCCGCCCGGCGTCCGCGTCGCCGGCTCGATCCGTCTCGCGGGGGCGGAGTTGCTGGGCCTGCCGGAGCCGGCGCTGCGCCCGATCCGCGGCGGCCGCATCGGCATGGTGTTCCAGGAGCCGATCAGTAGCCTCAACCCGGTGCTGACCGTGGGCGCGCAGATGCGCGAGGTGCTGGCGGCGCATGGCCTGGGCCGCGGCCGGGCGGCGCGGGCGGTGGAGCTGCTGGCCGAGGTCGGCATCGCCGACCCCGCCGCCCGGGCCGGCGCCTATCCGCACGAGCTGTCGGGCGGCATGCGGCAGCGGGCGATGATCGCCATGGCGCTGGCCGCCGATCCCGAGGTGCTGATCGCCGACGAGCCGACGACGGCGCTCGACGTCACCGTCCAGGCCCAGATCCTCGACCTGTTCCGCCGCTTGCGCGACCGCCGCGGCATGGCGCTGCTGCTGGTCACCCATGATTTCGGCGTGGTGGCCGAGCTGGCCGACCGTGTGGCGGTGATGCGCGCCGGCCGCGTCGTCGAGACCGGCCCGGCGCGCCAGGTGCTGGACGATCCGCAGCACGGCTATACGCGAGAGCTGCTGGCCGCGACGCTCTCCGTCGATGACGCGCCGCGGTGGACGACCGCCTCATGACCGAACCCCTCCTCGTCCTCGACCATGTCGTGAAGCGCTTCGGCCGCGCGCCCGATGCCGTCCAGGCGGTCGACGGCGTGTCGCTGACGGTGGCGCCGGGCGAGGTGCTCGGCCTGGTCGGCGAATCCGGCTCGGGCAAGTCCACCCTCGGCCGGCTCGCCGCCCGGCTGGCCGACCCCGATGCCGGTACCATCCGCTTTGCCGGGCAGGACGTCACCCGCCGCCAGGGTCGCGCCCTCGGGCCGCTGCGGGCGCAGATCCAGCTGGTGTTCCAGGACCCGGTCGCCTCGCTCAACCCGCGCGACACGATCGGCACGGCGGTGGAGGATCCGCTGCGCGTCGCCGGAATCGGCCGGGCCGAGCGGCGCGACCGCGTCGCCTGGCTGCTCGACCGCGTCGGGCTCGGCCAGGCTCTCGCCGACCGCTACCCGCATGAGCTGTCCGGCGGCCAGCGCCAGCGCGTCGCCATCGCCCGCGCTTTGGCGCCGCGGCCGCTTCTGGTGATCTGCGACGAGCCGGTCTCGGCGCTCGACGTCTCGGTCCGGGCCCAGGTGCTGGACCTGCTGGCGGAACTGGGGGCCGAGCTCGGCCTCGCCTATCTCTTCATCAGCCACGACCTGGCGGTGGTGCGCCACGTCGCCGACCGGGTGGCGGTGATGCATCTCGGCCGCATCGTCGAGAGCGGCCCGACCGGGCGGGTCTGGTCCCAACCCGGCCATCCCTACACGCGGGCGCTTCTGTCGGCCGTGCCGCGGCTGCACCCGGTGCCGGGGGCGCAGCGCATGCTGCTGCAGGGCGACCCGCCCAGCCCGCGCCGGCCGCCCTCCGGCTGCCGCTTCCGCACCCGCTGCCCGCTCGCCTTCGACCGCTGCGCCGTCGAGGACCCGCCGCCCGTCGATCTCGGCGCCGGCCAGCAGGCCGCCTGCCTGATCGCGGAGGCGCCGTGAGCCGCTACTTCGCCCGCGCCAGCGCCAGCCAGACGCCGCCGCCGATCAGGCACACGCCGCTGGTGCGCGACACCAGCCGCACGTGGCGGCGCGACAGCATGGTGCCGGCCCGCCCGGTCAGCAGGGCGTACATGCCGTCGGACAGCGCGGCGACGACCAGGGCGGTGGCGCCCAGCAGCAGCACCTGGCTCGACTGGTCGCCGCCGGGCTGCACGAACTGGGGGATGAAGGCGCCGAAGAACAGCAGCATCTTCGGGTTGCTCAGCGCCACCAGCAGGCCCTGCAGCACGAAGCCGCCGCGCGGCGGGCGCAGGCTGCCGGGCTCGGCCAGCGTGTCCGGCGTGCGCAGCAGCTTCCAGCCGATCCAGACCAGATACGCGGCACCGGCCAGGCGCAGCCAGTCGAACCAGTGGCCCATCGCCTCCACCACCGCAGCCAGGCCGACGATCAGCACGCCGAGCATCAGGACCAGCCCGATCTGCCCGCCGAGGATGTTCAGCAGCCCGGCGCGGGTGCCGTGGGTCAGGCTGTTGGCGACGATCAGAGTCACCGACGGCCCGGGGATGATCGCGACCAGGATGCAGGCGGCGATGTAGGCGAGATAGACCTCGATGGTCATGGGCGGCCTCCTATCCCTTCGGCTTGGCGGCCATCGCCGCCTCGGCGATCGTGCCCATCGAGGCGGCGGCACCGCCCAGCGACCAGCCGCCGTCGACCGGCAGCACCGCGCCGGTGATGAAGGCGGCGAGCGGCGAGGACAGCAGGCGGCAGGCGGCGGCGATGTCCTCGGCCACGCCCATCCGGCCCAGCGGCACGCTGCGCTGGACCAGGGCGCGGGCCTGCGGCGTCGGCGCCAGCCGGGCCATGCCCTCGGTCTCGTCGATCGGGCCGGGGATCACCGAGTTGATGCGGATGCCGTCGCGGCCCCATTCCATCGCCAGCACCCGGGTCAGCATGTCGACGCCGGCCTTGGCGGCGCAGACATGGGCCTGCATCGCCATCGGCGCCGCGGCCTGCGGGGCCGAGATGTTGATCACCGACGCGCCCGGCTTGCGCAGGAAGGGGTGCGCCGCGCGCAGCACGTGGAAGCTGCCCAGCAGGTCGATGTCGACCACCGACTTGAAGCCGTTCGCCGACATGCCCAGCGCCGGGGCGGGGAAGTTCCCCGCCGCGCCGGAGACCAGCACGTCGAAGTCACCATACGCATCGTGCGCGGCCTTCAGCGCGGCCTCGGTGGCGGCGTAGTCGCGCACATCGGCGGCCATGCCCATGGCCTCGGCCCCGGCCTCGCGCAGCCGCGCCACCGCGGCCGCGACCTTCTCGGGGCTGCGGCTCATCACCGCCACCCGGGCGCCGGCCCGGGCGAAGCCCAGCGCGATGCCGAGGTTGATGCCGCTTGTGCCGCCGGCGACGAACACCGCCTTGCCGGCGAAGTCGATGGTCTCGGCCATGCTCCCGCTCCTCAGTGTGCCTCGGCCCAGCTGCGCCCGATGCCGGCCTCGGCGATCAGCGGCACCTCCAGCGTCGCGGCGGACTGCATCACCTGCTGCGCCAGCTCGGCGGTGCGCTGCGCCTCCGCCTCCGGCGCCTCGAACAGCAGCTCGTCATGCACCTGCAGCAGCATCCGGGCCTTCAGGCCTTCCGCCGCCAGGGCGTGCGGCAGCCGGCCCATGGCGCGCTTGATGATGTCGGCCGCGGTGCCCTGGATCGGCGCGTTGATCGCCTGGCGCTCGGCGAAGGCGCGGCGCGCCGGGTTGGGGTCCTTGATCCCCGGCACGTGGCATTTGCGGCCGAACAGGGTCTCGACCCAGCCGCGCTCGCGGGCGATGCGCTTGGTCTCGTCCATCCAGGCCTTCAGCTCCGGCAGCCGGTCGAGATAGGCGCGGATGAAGGCGGTGGCCTCGCCCTGCGGGATGCCCAGCTGCGCCGCCAGGCCGAAGCCGGAGATGCCGTAGATGATGCCGAAATTGATCGCCTTGGCCTTGCGCCGCACATCCGGCGTCATCTCGGCCAGCGGCACGTTGAACACCTGGCTCGCGGTCATGGCGTGGATGTCGGTGCCGCCGAGGAAGGCCTGCTTCAGCAGCGCCACATCGGCGATCTGCGCCACCAGCCGCAGCTCGATCTGGCTGTAGTCGACCGAGATCAGCTTGTGCCCGTCCTCCGCCACGAAGGCATAGCGGATCTTGCGCCCCTCCTCGGTGCGGATCGGGATGTTCTGCAGGTTCGGCTCGTTCGACGACAGCCGGCCGGTGTTGGTCGCGGCCAGCGAGAACGAGGTGTGGACCCGCTGGCTCTTCTCGTTGATCTGGGCCTGCAGCGCGTCGGTGTAGGTGCCCTTCAGCTTGGCCAACTGGCGCCATTCCAGGATCTGGGTGGCGATGCCGTGGCCCTGCGCCGCCAGCATCTCCAGCACGCTCGAATCGGTCGAGTACGCGCCGGTCTTGCTGCTCTTCTTGCCGCCGGCCAGGCCCAGCCGCTCGAACAGCACCTCGCCCAGCTGCTTCGGGCTGCCGACGTTGAACGGCCCCTTTGCGGAGAGATGGATCTCCGCCTCCAGCGCCGCCATGCGCTCGGCGAACTCCATCGACAGCCGGGCCAAAGCGGCGCGGTCGACCTTGATCCCGGCCATCTCCATGTCGGAGATGACGCCGACCAGCGGCCGCTCGATGGTCTCGTAGACCGTCGTCATCCGCTCGCCCACCAGCCGCGGCTTCAGCAGCATGTGCAGCCGCAGGGTGATGTCGGCGTCCTCGGCGGCATAGGCCAGCGCCTTGTCCAGCGGCACCTTGTCGAAGGTGATGGCGGTCTTGCCGGTGCCGCAGACCGCGGAATAGGGGATGGTGCGGTGCTGCAGGTGCAGCTCCGACAGCTCGTCCATGCCGTGGCCATGCGCCCCGCCGTCGAGCACGTAGGAGATCAGCATGGTGTCGTCCCACGGCGTGATCGGCAGGCCGACATCGGGCCGGCCCAGCACATGGGCGTCATACTTGAGGTTATGGCCGATCTTCAGCACCGACGGGTCGACCAGCACCGGCCCCAGGATGCGGCGGATCTCGGCCAGCGGGATCTGCTGCAGCGTCGTGCCGCCGAAGTTCAGCCCGTCGCCGTCCGGCGGCACATGGGCGACCGGGATGTAGCAGGCGCGGCCCGGCGCCGTGGCTAGGGAGATGCCGCACAGCATGGCCGCCTCGGCGTCCAGCGAGTTGGTCTCGGTGTCGATCGCCAGCACCCCGGCCTCGACCGCCGCATCGGCCCAGCGCTGCAGCGCCGCCGCATCCTGCACCAGCTGGTAGTCCTGGGCGATCGCCTCCGGCTTGCCCGGCGCGCTCAGGTCCGGCTCGTCAGCGCCGGTGGTGCCCAGCTTGTCGAAGGCGGCCTCGACCCGGGTGATGGTCGAGCGGAACTCCATCTCCTCCAGGAACCGCACCAGCTTCGACCGGTCCGGCGGCCGCGCCACGATGCCCTCCAGCCCGACCGGCACCGGCGCGTCGGTGCGCAGCGTCACCAGCTGGCGGCTGATCCGCGCCTGCTCGGCGTACTGGATCAGGGATTCGCGCCGTTTCGGCTGCTTGATCTCGCCGGCCCGCGCCAGCAGCGTGTCCAGGTCGCCATATTCGGTGATCAGCTGGGCCGCGGTCTTGATGCCGATGCCGGGCACGCCCGGCACGTTGTCGACGCTGTCGCCGGCCAGGGACTGCACGTCGACCACCTTGTCCGGCAGCACGCCGAACTTCTCCATCACCTCGGCGGCGTCGATCGGCTTGTTCTTGAGCGGGTCCAGCATGGTCACGCCGTCGCCGACCAGCTGCATCATGTCCTTGTCGGAGGAGACGATGACGACGCGGGAGCCTTCCTCCTTCGCCATCCGGGCGTAGGTGGCGATGATGTCGTCGGCCTCGAAGCCATCGACCTCGATGCCTGGCAGGTTGAAGGCCTCGCTGGTGGCGCGGATCAGCGGGAACTGCGGGATCAGCTCCTCCGGCGGGTCGGGCCGCTGCGCCTTGTAGGCCGGGTAGATCTCGTTGCGGAAGCCGCGCTCCGACGCGTCGTAGATCACCGCCAGATGGTCGGCGTCGAGGTCGGCCAGCAGGCGGATCAGCATGTTGGTGAAGCCGTAGACGGCGTTCACCGGCATGCCGTCCGACTTGCGCATCATCATCGGCAGCGCGTGGAAGGCCCGGAAGATGTAGCCCGAGCCGTCGATCAGATAATAGGTCTTCGGCGTGGTCGACATGGGGCGGGCCTCCGGACGGGAACAGAGCGCGACCATGCCGCGCCCAGGGGCGGGTGTCCACCCGGTCGGAGCGTCTGCTCAAGCCGGCTGGAACAGCTCGACCACGTTGCCGGAGGGGTCCTCGCACAGGATCTGCCGGCCGCCGGGGCCGGTGACGATGTCGTTGCGGAACCGGACGCCGCGCCCGCGCAGATCGGCCACCAGGGCCTCCAGATCGTCGACCTGCAGCACGAATCGGTTCCAGCCGCCGGGCTCGGGTTTGCGGCCGTCCGGCATCGGCCGGCTGGCCGAGGCGCCGGGGCCGGCGACCCACAGGGTCAGCCCGTCCCGCTCGAGGATCGCCATGGCCGGCCCGAACTGCTGCTGCAGCCGGAATCCCAGGCTGTCCCTATAGAACGCGACCGCCTGGTCGACGTCGTGGACGATGTACCGGACCGACGCCATGACGCTGCCTCCCAGGTGAGTTCGGCCGAAAGGATAGCTCGCGCGATGGGGCGGGGACAGTACGCGTCAAAACTGATTGCAATACATAACCAGTTGCTATATGAAATCGGAAAGCAACATCATCCGGAGGAACGCCGCCATGTCCAAGCTCGTCGTCCGCGCCTTCTCCATCTCCCTGGACGGCTACGGCGCAGGGCCGGAGCAGAGCCTCGAAAACCCGCTCGGCAAGGGCGGCGAGGCGCTGCATGAATGGTTCATCCCCACCCCGACCTTCCGGGCCATGACCGGGAAGGAAGGCGGGGAGACCGGCCTTGATGAGGACTTCGCCAGCCGCAGCTTCGAGAATGTCGGTGCCTGGATCCTGGGCCGGAACATGTTCGGGCCGGTCCGCGGCCCCTGGCCGGACGACAACTGGAAGGGCTGGTGGGGCGACACCCCGCCCTACCACGTGCCGGTCTTCGTCCTGACCCACCACGCCCGCCCGTCGATCGAGATGAAGGGCGGCACCACCTTCCACTTCGTCACCGACGGCATCGACTCCGCGCTGCGCCAGGCGCGCGAGGCCGCGGGCGGCAAGGATGTGCGGGTCGGCGGCGGCGTCGCCACCGTTCACCAGTATCTGCGCAAGCGCCTGATCGACGATATGCACATCGCCGTGTCGCCCCTTCTGCTGGGCAGCGGAGAGAGCCTGTTCGCCGGAATCGACCTTGCCGCCCTGGGCTATGCCTGCACCGAACAGGCCGGCTCGCCTCGCGCCACCCACTTCACGGTGACGAAGCAGGGCTGAAGCAGGCGAGTCGACGAAGAGATCGTCATCGCGAGCATAGCGAAGCGATCCAGCGGCACCGGCTCATGGATTGCTTCGTCGGCTTCGCCTCCTCGCAGCAATGACGGCTGGGGCTGGGGTACGCACGGGTGTCAGGCAGGATGCGTCGAACTCGCGCATCGTCTGCTTGTCGATCGCGCCGACCCCGTGCAACGCCTCCAGGGTCTCGTGGATGGCCGCGAGGGCATCACTCCGATACTTCTTCGCCATTGCCTTCTATCTCCACGAACTGTCCGGTCTCGACCAATTTGGCCAGATGCCGCTTCCAGAGGCAGAGCTCCAGCCTAGGCTTCATCCTTACATCATATCACCCCAGCAGCGCCGCCAGCACCGCGTCCAGGCGCTGGCGGCCGGCTGGGGTGGCGGTCAGGCGGTCCAAATCCTCGGCCAGGAAGCCGCCGGCGACCAGCCGGTCCAGCCGGCGGCGGTCAATCGCCCGGTCGAAGGGCAGGCCGGATTCGTCGGCGATGCGGGATTTCGGCACGCCCTCGGCGAGGCGCAGCCCCATCATCAGCATCTCGTCGCGCCGGGCCTCGGGCGGCACCGCCTCGCGCCCATGCTCGGCATGGCCGGCAGCCTCGACCCGCTCCAGCCACACCTCCGGCGCCCGGTGGGTGCGGGTGCCCCATTTGCCGTCGTTCAGCGTCAGCCGCCCATGCGCGCCGGGTCCGACGCCGACATAGTCGCCATAGCGCCAATAGGTCAGGTTGTGGCGCGATTCCTCGCCCGGCCGGGCGTGGTTCGAGATCTCGTAGCCGGGCAGGCCGGCGGCGCCCAGCACCTCGGCCGTGGCTTCGTACAGCGCGGCCTGGGTGTCCTCGTCCGGCAGCACCAGCTCGCCGCGGGAATACAGGGTGTGGAAGCGGGTGCCCTGCTCGATCGTCAGCTGATAGGCCGAGATGTGGCCGACGGCGTGGTCCAGCGCCCGGCGCAGCTCCGCCGTCCAGCCGGCCACGGTCTGGCCCGGCCGGGCGTAGATCAGGTCGAAGGAGAAGCGGTCGAAATGCCGGGCGGCCAGGCCGACGGCGGCCAGCGCCTCCTCGGCCGAATGGTTGCGGCCGAGGAAGCGCAGCGACGCCTCGTCCAGCGCCTGGACGCCGAGCGACACCCGGTTCACCCCGGCGGCGCGGAAGCCGGCGAAGAGATGCGATTCGACCGAGGTCGGGTTTGCCTCCAGCGTGATCTCGATGTCGGGCGCCAGGCCCCAGCGCTCGGCCGCGCGGTCGATCACCGCAGCCACCGTGGCCGGCTGCATCAGCGACGGGGTGCCGCCGCCGAAGAAGATCGAGGTCAGGGTCCGGCCCGGCGTCAGGTCGGCGAAATGGTCCAGCTCGGCCAGCAACGCCCGGCGCCAGCGCTCATGCTCGACCTGCTCGCGGACATGCGAGTTGAAGTCGCAATACGGGCATTTCGACCGGCAGAACGGCCAATGGACATAGAGCGCGAAGCCCGGGGCGGTCATCCGCCCTCGAAGCAGCGCGCCACCAGCTTGGCGAAGGCGTCGGCGCGGTGGCTTATGGCGTGCTTTTCGGCCGAGTCCATCTCGCCAAAGGTCCGGTCGTGGCCGTCCGGCACGAAGATCGGGTCGTAGCCGAAGCCCTTGGTCCCGCGGGCGGGCCAGACCAGCTGGCCGCGGATCTCGCCCTCGACCGTCTCGCAATGGCCGTCCGGCCAGCACAGCGACAGGGCGCAGACGAAGCGGGCGCTGCGGTCCGGGATGTCGCCCAGCTTCAGCCGCACCTGCTCCATGGCATGGGCGAAGTCGCGGCCGCTTCCATCCGGCGTCTCGGCCCAGCGGGCGGAATAGATGCCGGGATCGCCGCCGAGGCCGGAGACGGAAACGCCGCTGTCGTCGGCCAGCGACGGCAGGCCGGTGGCCGCGGCGACGAAGCGGGCCTTCAGCTCGGCATTGGCGATGTAGCTGTCGCCGGTCTCCTCCGGCTCCGGCACGCCATGCTCGGCGGCCGAGGTCAGGCGCGGCACGCGGCCCTGCAGCAGGGCGGCGATCTCGGGGATCTTGCCCTTGTTGTGGCTGGCGATGACCAGGTGGTCGCCGGCGAGGCGGCGGGCGAGGGAGGCGGCGTTCGTCATGATGGGCATCAGATACGCGCGCCGGAGGCTGGAATCAAAGGCGGCGGTTGGTGCACTGTGTCGTCTCCAACGCATGGCGGTAGGGGCGAGGACGATGAAGGTCGCATTCCTGGGCATGGGCGTCATGGGCGCGCCGATGGCGGGGCATCTGGTCAAGGCGGGGCACGAGGTCACCGTGTTCAACCGCACCGCGGCAAAGGCCGAAGCTTGGGCGGAGCGTCATGGCGGCCAGTGGGCGCCGACCCCGGCCGAGGCGGCGAAGGACGCCGCCATCGTGTTCATGTGCGTCGGCAACGACGACGACATCCGCTCCGTGGTCCAGGGGCCGGACGGAGCCTTCGCCGGCATGTCCGGCAGCGCCATTCTGGTCGACCACACGACGGCCTCGGCCGACATCGCCCGCGAGCTGGAGGCGGAGGCCGACAAGCTCGGCTTCGGCTTCATCGACGCGCCGGTCTCCGGTGGCCAGGCCGGGGCCGAGAACGGCGTGCTGACGGTGATGTGCGGCGGGCGCGAGCCGGTCTTCGCCGTGGCCAAGCCGGTGATCGACGGCTACGCCCGGGCCTGCACCCTGATAGGCCCGGCCGGCGCCGGCCAGCTGACCAAGATGGTCAACCAGATCTGCATCGCCGGGCTGGTCCAGGCCCTGGCCGAGGGGCTGAACTTCGCCCAGAAGGCCGGGCTCGACGGCAATCTGGTGCTCGACGTCATCTCCAAGGGCGCGGCGCAGAGCTGGCAGATGGAGAATCGCGGCCGCACCATGCTGCAGAACAAGTTCGACTTCGGCTTCGCCATCGACTGGATGCGCAAGGACCTCGGCATCTGCTTCCAGGAAGCCAGGCACAACGGCGCCCGGCTGCCGGTGACGGCGCTGGTCGACCAGTTCTACTCGGCGGTCCAGGCCAAGGCCGGCGGCCGGGTCGACACCTCGAGCCTGCTGCTGGCGCTGCAGGATTGAGGCCTTCCTGTCATCGCGAGGTGACAGATTTTTGACGTGCTCCTCCCGCGCTGGGTTTATTCTCCTGGCGGGGAGGATCGCGCATGGCTTCGGATCTGTTCGATCGCCAGATGGCGATGTACACCAGCTTCCACCGCGACGGCCGCAACCGGCTGACCCATTTCTTCGGCATCCCGGCGATCATCCTGGCGGTCTTGGTGGCCCTCGCCACCGTGCCGCTCGGCAGCATCGGCGGCTGGCCGGCGACGCTGGCCGATCTCGTCGGCCTGCTGGTCTGGCTGTTGTGGATCGCGCTCGATCTCGGGCTCGGCCTGGCCATGGCGGTGGTGGTGATCCCGGGGCTGATCATCGCCCATGCCGTGGTCGGCGGCGGTTCGAACTGGGGCACCTGGATCGTCGCCGGCATCCTGTTCGTCGGCGGCTGGGTGCTGCAGCTGGTCGGCCACGCCTATGAGGGCAAGCGGCCGGCCTTCCTGTCGAACCTGTTCCAGCTGCTGATCGGCCCGATGTTCCTGATGGCCGAGACCGCCTTCGCCCTCGGCCTGCGCCCCGGCCTGAAGCACCGGGTCGAAGCCGCGGCCGCCGCCTATCAGTCGAGATAGGTCCAGCTGTCGGCCCCGTCGAAGCGGCGCACCGGCACGGCCTCGATCTCGGCCGGGTCGATCAGCCGGGCGTTGATGGCGACCCGCGCCGGATCCCCGGCCGCCAGACCCTCCCAATGGGTGACGCAGCCGCAGGTCGGGCAGTGGTGGATCGCTAGGCTGCGGTCGCCCTGGACATAGGGCACGGTGGTGCCGGCGCCTGCCACGATGGTCAGCTGGTCGCGGGCGTAATAGGCCCACAGCGTGCCGAGGCGGCGGCAGATCGAGCAGTTGCAGGAGGTCAGCCGCTGCGGCCGCTCCGCGACCAGCAGCCGGACGGCGCCGCAATGGCAGGAGGCTTCGATCATGAGGACCTCGCGGGGTTGGCTCGGATGCCGGGATGATCCGCCCGCGGCGCCTGGACCGCAACTAAGGCCCGACCACGCCCGGCAGCTCGGCGCCGATGGCGCAGGAGTCCAGGCCCTGGATGCCCTGCCAGAGATTGCCGGCGGCGATGCTCAGAACCTCCTCCGGCACCGGCTTGCCGCCGCGGATCGCAGTGAAGCGCAGCGTCGCCTCCTCGGCATCGAGCGTCTCCTGCAGCGCCGGCGTCTCCTCCAGCGTGAAGCGCCAGGTCGGCAGGCCCGGCGACACGACCGGGATCACCACGGCGCGGCCGCCCAACTGCAACTCGGCCGTGCCCTCGGTCTCGAATCGCTCGCCCGCTTGAGCCAAGCCGGGGGCAGAGACGGTGATCTCGATCCGGCCCTGCCCGTCGCGACGCACCCATTCGGTCTGGCCGGGCTGCCGGTCCACGCGCAGGAAGCAGACATTGCCCGGCAGCCGGTACAGCACCGGGCCGCCGCCTTCGGGTGCGTAGTCGATCAGCTTCTCGGCCTGGGGCAGGGCGGTGAAGGCCCGGACGCCATCCGCCACCCCGCCGCCGACCTGCGGCAGACCCGGAATCAGGACCGTGGCGAGCGCGGTGAGCAGTGCCAGGAGGCCGAGCATCAACCCTCTCCCGCATGGTGGGGCCGCAGGATTTCACGGCCCCGGCCGCGGCTCAAGCGCCGCACCGCCGCATCCCGGAGGGCCTCAACCCTCGCCCAGCGCCGCCTTCTGGATCGCCGCCAGCTCGGCCGTGCCCGTCTCGGCCAGCGCCAGCAGCGCCTCGAACTCGGCCCGGCTGAACGGGGTCTGCTCCGCCGTCGCCTGCACCTCGACCAGCCCGCCCTTGCCGGTGATGACGAAGTTGGCGTCGGCCTGGGCGCTCGAATCCTCGGCGTAGTCGAGGTCCAGCACCGCCTGGCCCTGGTGCAGGCCGCAGGAGATGGCGGCGACGCTGTCGGTCAGCGGCAGCGCCTTGAGCTTGCGGATCTGCACCAGGTGGCGCAGCGCCAGCACCAGGGCGACATAGCCGCCGGTGATCGCGGCGGTGCGGGTGCCGCCATCGGCCTGCAGCACGTCGCAATCGACCTTGATCTGGATCTCGCCCAGCGCCTTCAGGTCGGTGACGGCGCGCAGCGACCGGCCGATCAGGCGCTGGATCTCCTGGGTCCGCCCGGTCTGCTTGCCGCGCGCGGCCTCGCGGTCGGTGCGCTGGTCGGTGGCGCGCGGCAGCATGCCGTATTCCGCCGTGACCCAGCCCTTGCCGCCGTTCTTCAGCCAGGACGGCACCCGGTCGTCGACCGAGGCGGTGCACAGCACATGGGTGTCGCCGAACTTCACCAGGCACGAGCCCTCGGCGTATTTGTTGACGTCGGTCTCGAGGCGGATGGCGCGCAGGGCGTCGATGGCGCGTCCGGACGGTCGCATGGGGTCGCTTTCTGTTCTCGGCGAGGGTCGCGCACGCTATCCTCGCAGATCCTGCCCGTAAAGCCCGGCACGTTGATTCGGGTCGAACGGCCCCTACATAGCGTGGCGACGGCCATGAGCATGCTGAACGAACTCTCGACCCGATCCGGCGGCCAGGCGTTCCGGGACCTCGACGAGCGCTCGCGGGAGATCTTCCGCCAGATCGTCGACGCCTATGTCCAGTCCGGCGAGCCGGTGGGCAGCCGCACCCTGTCGCGCCGGCTCGGCATGTCGCTGTCGCCGGCGACGATCCGCAACGTCATGGCGGATCTCGAGGATGCCGGCCTGCTCTACGCGCCGCACACCTCGGCCGGGCGGCTGCCGACCGATGCCGGCCTGCGCCTGTTCGTGCACGGGCTGATGCAGCTCGGCGATGTCGGCGAGAGCGAGCGGGCCTCGATCGAGGCGATGTGCGCCCAGGCCGGGCGCGGCGTGTCCGAGATGCTGGAGGAGGCGACCTCGGCCCTGTCCGGCCTCTCCGCCTGCGCCGGGCTGGTGCTGGCGCCGAAGACCGACCGGCCGCTGAAGCATATCGAGTTCGTCAACCTGTCGCCGGGCCGCGCCCTGGTGGTGCTGGTCACCGAGGACGGCATGGTCGAGAACCGCGTGCTCGAGGTGCCGCTGGGCCTGCCGGCCTCGACCTTCGTCCACGTCACCAACTACCTCAACGCCCGCATCGTCGGCCGCACCATGGGCGAGGCCCGGGCCGAGGTGCTGGACGAGATCGAGACCCAGAAGAGCCAGCTCGACAGCCTCGCGGCCAAGGTGGTCTCGGCCGGCCTCGCCACCTGGAGCGGCGGCGGGGGCGGCACGCTGATCGTCAAGGGTCAGTCCCGCCTGCTCAACGACGTCACGGCGCTGGAGGATCTGGAGCGCATCCGCAACCTGTTCCAGGCGCTGGAGACCAAGGAGGCGATGCTCAAGATGCTCGACGCGGCCAATGCCGCCGAGGGCGTGCAGATCTTCATCGGCGCTGAGAACGGGCTGTTCAGCCACACCGGCTGCTCGATGATCATCGCCCCGTACAAGGGCGGCGACCAGCGCGTGGTCGGCGCCGTCGGCGTGATCGGGCCGACCCGGCTGAACTATGCGCGCATCATCCCGATGGTCGACTACACCGCGAAGATGATAGGCCGTCTCCTCAGAACCAACGAGACCACGAACCAGGTAGCATGATGCACAACAAGACGATGTCCGCCGAGCCCCGCCCCGAGGCGATGGAGCCGGAGACCGGGGCCGCCGGGCCCGAGGTCGAGGGTGTCGCCGAATCCGAGACCGCTGGGATCACTGACGATGCGGCGCTGGCCGGGGCGCTCGAGCGCATCGCGGAGCTCGAGGCCGAGACCGGCAAGCTGAAGGACCAGGCGCTGCGCGCTTTGGCCGAGACCGAGAACATCCGCCGCCGGTCGGAGCGCGAGCGCGAGGACACGGCGAAATACGCCATCAGCAGCTTCGCCAAGTCGCTGCTGGACGCCGCCGACAACCTGCGCCGCGCCATCGACGCGGTGCCGGCCGGGGCGGTCGAGGCGGATGCGGCGCTGAAGACCCTGGTCGACGGCGTCGCCGCCACCGAGCGCCAGCTGCTGGCCGCCTTCGAGCGCCACGGCGTGACCCGGATCGAGCCGGTCGGCGAGACCTTCGACCCGAACTTCCACCAGGCCATGTTCGAGCTGCCGGGCACCGGCAAGCCGGCCGGCACCATCGTCCAGGTGATCCAGCCCGGCTATGTGCTGCAGGGCCGGCTGCTGCGCCCGGCCATGGTCGGCGTGGCCCGGGGCGAATGATGCGGCGCCTCGGCCTTGTCGCGGTGCTGCTGGCGGTGGCGGTCGGCGCCGCCGCCTGCGAGCGGTCGGAGAAGCCGGCCCGCGGCCCCTATATGGGCGTCGGCGCCGGCGTGTCCGTCCCCTCCTGACGCATGGCGGCACCGGCTGCCATGCCACAGCTGGCGACACGAAACCGTCATCGAGCATGAGTAGCGTCGCCGCGTCCCGCGTGATCGCGGTATTCTGGGGCTCGGTGTTCGAGGCGCGTGCGCATGTCCGGTCCGATCTATCGCCACCTGTTCGGCATCGGGGTGATCGCCGCCCTGGTGATCGCGCTGCTGCTGCTGTCGGCCGGCGCTGACGGGATCGGCGTCTGGCTGGCGGCGGCCGGGGTGGCGGCGGTGGTCGGCGTCGCCGGCATCTTCGCCTGGCGCCTGCTGCGCGACCTCGACCTGCTGCGCCGCCACATCGAGGCCTCGACCGCCGAGGCGCCGGAGCGGCCGCCACGGCCCTCGACCGAGATCGGCCAGATCCTGTTCCTGCACCTGCAGCGGCTGCAGCGCCACGCCCGCGGCCGCGAGCGCAGCCTGGCGGTCGAGCTGCAGACCGCGTCGGAGATCCTGGAGGCGCAGGAGGACCCGATCCTGGTCCTGGCCGGCGACCGCAGCGTGCTGCGCGCCAACGGCGCCGCCGAGCGGCTGTTCGGCGACCGGCTGCTGGGCCGCGACATGGCCGAGGCGATCCGCCATCCGGAGATCGTGGCCGCGGTCGACGCCGTCCTCGCCGGCGGCCCGATGCTGACCGTGCAACTGAACCTGCCGGTGCCGATCGAGCGCGAATTCGAGGTCCGGATCCAGCGCTTCGAGCGGCGCGGCGATGCCGGGGAGCGGGAGACGGGCGACCGGCCCGAGCCGGCGCTGCTGGTCACCTTCTACGACCTCACCGCCACCAAGCGGGTCGAGCAGATGCGGGCCGATTTCGTCGCCAATGCCAGCCACGAGCTGCGCACGCCGCTGTCCAGCCTGATGGGCTTCATCGAAACGCTGCGCGGGCCGGCGCGGGACGATGCGGCGGCGCGGGAACGCTTCCTCGGCATCATGCAGCAGCAGGCCGAGCGGATGTCGCGGCTGGTCAACGACCTTCTGTCGCTGTCGCGGATCGAGTTGGACGAGCATGTGCCGCCGACCGGGCGGGTCGCGGTCGGCCCGCTGCTGCAGTCGGTGGCCGATGCGCTCGAGCTCAAGGCCCAGCGCAAGGCGCAGCGACTCGAGCTCGACCTGGCGCCCGACCTGCCCGAGGTGGTCGGGGATTCGGACCAGCTGTACCAGGTGTTCCAGAACCTGGTGTCGAACGCGATCAACTACGGCCGGCAGGACAGCATCGTCGGCATCTCCGCCCGGACCTCGGGGGCGGCGCGGGGCGCCGGGCTCGTCGTCAGCGTCCGGGATCAGGGCGAGGGCATCGCCCGCGAGCACCTGCCGCGGCTGACCGAGCGCTTCTACCGGGTCGACCCGGCGCGCAGCCGCGCCGTCGGCGGCACCGGCCTCGGCCTGGCCATCGTCAAGCACATCGTCAGCCGCCATCGTGGCCGGCTGGAGATCGATAGCGAGGTCGGTCGCGGCAGCGTTTTCACCGTGCATCTGCCCGCCGCCCCAGGCGGCAAGCCGGTCGGCCGGGCCCTTCACAAAACTGTAACCGAATTGTCGTAAAAGCGTCGGTGGCGGCGACTATAGCCTGCACCCTGAAACGGCTTCGGCTGTTCGATCGCAGGCCTTCCGCCTTGCGGTTCATGCCATTCTGCGTGGAAAGGCTTCCCACATGAAAAAGACACTCGCCCTGGCCGTCCTCGCCCTGGCGGCCACCGCCGGCGTGGCCCAGGCGCGCGACCAGATCCAGGTTGCCGGTTCCTCGACCGTCCTGCCCTTCGCCAACGTCGTGGCCGAGGCCTTCGGCCAGGCCTTCTCCGGCAAGTTCAAGGCGCCGATCGTCGAGTCGGGCGGCACCGGCGGCGGCCTGAAGTCGTTCTGCACGGGCGTGGGCGAGACCACCATCGACATCGCCAACGCCTCGCGGGCGATCAACAAGGCCGAGTTCGAATCCTGCGTCAAGGCCGGTGTCAAGGACATCATCCAGGTCAAGATCGGCTATGACGGCATCGTCTTCGCCTCGATCGCCAGCGGTCCGAAGTTCACGCTGACCACCGCCCAGCTGTGGAAGGCGATCGCTGCCAAGGTGGTGGTCGACGGCAAGGTCGTCGACAACCCGTACAAGAGCTGGAAGGAGGTCGATGCGAGCCTTCCTGACCAGGCGATCCTGACCTTCGTCCCGGCCGAGAACCACGGCACCCGCGAGGTCTTCGTCGAGAAGGTGCTGACCGGCGGCTGCAACGCGGACGCGACCGCCAAGGCGCTCACCGGGGACGAGAAGAAGGCCGTCTGCGCCACCGTGCGCAAGGACGGGCTCTCGGTCGACATCGCCGGCGACTACACCGAGACGCTGGCGCGGATCCAGAGCAGCCAGAACGCGGTCGGCGTGTTCGGCCTGAGCTTCTACGAAGAGAACAAGGACAAGGTCCAGGTCGCGACCGTCAACGGCATCGTCCCGACCGCGGAGACCGTGGCCTCGGGCGAGTATCCGGTGTCGCGGCCGCTGTTCTTCTACGTCAAGAAGGCGCATCTCGGCTCGATCCCGGGCCTCAAGGAATACGTCACCTTCTTCCTCAGCGACCAGATGGTCGGTGACGAGGGCGCCCTGGTCGAGAAGGGCCTGATCCCGATGCCGGCGAACGAGCTGAAGGACCAGCGCAACGCCGCCAATGCCGGCACCACGCTGAGCATGTGATCGTCCGGCGGGGCCGCCCAGCGCGGCCCCGCCAATTTTTCTCTGGCGCGAGACAGATATGTCCCTGCCCGTGATCTTTGCTGTCATCCTGGTGCTGATGGCGGCCGGCTATCAGATCGGGCTTCGCCGCTCCGTCGCGGTGGCCGGCGGCCGCCCCGGCGATCTGCATTCCCGGCCGGGCGCCTATGGCGCCTATGTTGCGCTGTGGGCCGGTTTGCCGGCTCTGGTCCTGCTCGCGCTCTGGCTGATCTTCCAGCCCATCATCATCTCCGCGGTGGTCGACGGCATGCTGCCCGACACCGTGCGCAACCTGCCTTCCGACCAGCTCGGCCTGATCAAGGGATCGATCCAGAACCTGGCGGCAGGCGGCATCGTCTCCGGCGACGCCGAGCCCTACATGCGCGCCGCGGCGGACGAGATGATCCGCCTGCAGTCGCTCGGGCGGATGCTGATGATCGCCGCCGTCCTGGTCCTCGCCGCGGTCGGCGTGTTCTTCGCGCTCCGCCGCATCTCCAAGACCTTCCGGGCGCGCAACCGGGTCGAGACCGCCACGCTCGGCCTTCTGATCATCTGCTCCGGCATCGCCATCGTCACCACGATCGGCATCGTGCTGTCGATGCTGTTCGAGGCGCTGCACTTCTTCACCATGGTGCCGCCCCAGGACTTCTTCTTCGGCCTGGTCTGGGACCCGGGCTTCGCCGGGGCGGGCAGCGAGGAAGTCGCCGGCCGCTTCGGGCTCATCCCGGTGCTGTGGGGCACCATCTTCATCTCGGCCATCGCCATGCTGGTGGCGGTGCCGATCGGCCTACTGGCCGCGATCTACCTGTCGGAATACGCCGACCGGCGCGTCCGCGCCTGGATCAAGCCGATCCTGGAGATCCTCGCCGGCATCCCGACGGTGGTCTACGGCTTCTTCGCCCTGACCACGGTCGGCCCGTTCCTGCGCGACGCCGGCGCCGGGATCGGGCTCGATGTCTCGGCCACCAGCGCGCTCAACGCCGGGCTGGTGATGGGGATCATGATCATCCCCTTCGTCTCCTCGCTGTCCGACGACATCATCAACGCCGTCCCCCAGCGCCTGCGCGACGGGTCCTACGGCCTCGGCGCGACGCGGTCGGAGACGATCCGCCACGTGGTGCTGCCGGCGGCCCTTCCGGGCATCGTCGGCGCCGTCCTGCTGGCGGTCAGCCGCGCCATCGGCGAGACCATGATCGTGGTCATGGCGGCGGGCCTGGCCGCCAATCTGACGCTGAACCCGTTCGAATCCGTGACCACGGTCACGGTCAAGATCGTCAAGCAGCTGACCGGCGACCTGGCCTTCAACAGCCCGCAGGCGCTGGTCGCCTTCGCTCTGGGGCTGACCCTTTTCGTGGTCACGCTCTGCCTCAACATTGTCGCCCTGCAGATCGTGCGCAAATATCGGGAACACTATGAGTGAGGCAGACCTGATGAACGGTGCCCAGCCGCGCGCGGTGACCCACGTCACCAAGCAGGCCGCCTTCATGGCGAAGCTGAGGCGTCGGCACGCGGCGGAGGCGCGCTTCCGCCTCTATGGCATCGCCGCGATCGCGGTGGCGATCTGCTTCCTGGTCGTGCTGTTCATCTCGATCATCGGCCAGGGCTACACCGCCTTCACGCAGTCGGCGCTCCGGCTGGAGGTGACCTTCGATCCGGAGGTGATCGACCCGTCCGGCCAGCGCGATCCCACCGCCCTGATGACCGCCGATTACGACCAGATCGCGCGCGACGCCCTGCGCAAGCAGATCACCGTCGAGAGCGCGGCCGACCGCCGGAAGTCGAACGGCCTGCTCAGCCGCGGCGCGCCGATCGTGCTGCGCGACATGGTGCAGGCCGATCCGTCGGTCATCGGCTCCACCCGCACGGTCTGGGTCCCGGCGCATGGCGACGTCGACGCCCTGATCAAGGGCCAGATCTCCCGCGACCTGCCGGAGGCCCAGCGCCGCCTCGACGACCAGCAGACGGCCTGGGTCGACCAGCTGGCCGCGGCCGGCACGCTGGAGCGCCGCTTCAACTGGGCGCTGTTCACCTCCGGCGCGTCGAGCAATCCGGAGCTGGCCGGCATCGGCGTCGCCGCCCTCGGCTCGGCCTATATGATGCTGATCGTGCTGGCGCTGGCGCTGCCGATCGGCGTGCTGGCGGCGGTCTATCTCGAGGAGTTCGCCAGGAAGAACCGCTGGACCGACCTGATCGAAGTCAACATCAACAACCTCGCCGCGGTCCCGTCCATCGTGTTCGGTCTGCTCGGGCTGGCCGTCTTCATCAACTTCTTCGGCCTGCCGCGGTCGGCGCCGCTGGTCGGCGGCCTGGTGCTGACGCTCCTGACCCTGCCGACCATCATCATCACCACGCGCGCCTCGATCCGCGCGGTGCCGCCCTCGATCAAGCAGGCCGCGCTGGGCCTCGGCGCCTCGCGCATGCAGGCGATGTTCCATCACACCCTGCCGCTCGCGGCGCCCGGCATCCTGACCGGCACGATCCTCGGCCTGGCCCATGCGCTCGGCGAAACCGCGCCGCTGCTGATGATCGGCATGGTCGCCTTCGTGGTCGGCTACCCGGCCACGCCGCTCGACCCGGCCACGGCCCTGCCGGTGCAGGTCTACATGTGGTCCGGCGCGGCGGAGCGCGGCTTCGTCGAGCGGACCTCGGCCGGAATCATCGTCCTGCTCGTCTTCCTGATCATCATGAACAGCTTCGCGGTTTGGC
The DNA here is from genome assembly GCF_052078665.1 of Inquilinus sp. CA228. Lineage (NCBI taxonomy): Bacteria > Pseudomonadati > Pseudomonadota > Alphaproteobacteria > Rhodospirillales > Rhodospirillaceae > Inquilinus > Inquilinus sp. CA228. The sequence continues at coordinate 27,445 of NZ_JBQJIK010000088.1, forward strand.
TGCGCAGCAAGTTCGAACGCCGGTGGTGAACCCCATGACCGTGATCCAGACAATCGTCCCGCATGCCGCAAACCCGGCGGCCGCGGCCGGGTCGGCCCCGAAGATGGTGGCGCGCGACGTCAAGGTCTTCTACGGCCAGAAGGAGGCGCTGCACAGCGTCAGTGTCGACCTGCTGGAGAACGAGGTGCTGGCCTTGATCGGCCCCTCGGGTTGCGGCAAGTCCACCTTCCTGCGCTGCCTCAACCGCATGAACGACACGATCGACGGCGCCCGGGTCGAGGGCTCCATCATCCTCGACGGCGAGGACATCTACGACAAGCGGCTGGACGTGGTGCAGCTGCGCGCCCGGGTTGGCATGGTGTTCCAGAAGCCGAACCCATTCCCGAAGTCGATCTTCGACAACGTCTCCTACGGCCCGCGGATCCACGGTTTCGCCAGCCGCCGCGACGAGCTGGAGGCGATCGTCGAGAAGAGCCTGATCGGCGCCGGGCTGTGGAAGGAGGTCCGGGATCGGCTGGCCGAGCCCGGCACCGGCCTGTCCGGCGGCCAGCAGCAGCGCCTGTGCATCGCCCGCGCCATCGCCTGCAGCCCGGAGGTCATCCTGATGGACGAGCCCTGCTCGGCCCTGGACCCGATCGCGACCGCGCATATCGAGGAGCTGATCGACGAGCTGCGGCGCGAATACACCATAGCGATCGTCACCCACAACATGCAGCAGGCGGCCCGCGTCAGCCAGCGCACCGCCTTCTTCCATCTCGGCGACCTGGTCGAGGTCGGCGCCACCGAAGAGATCTTCACCAACCCGCGGGACGAGCGGACCCAGGGCTACATCACCGGCCGCTTCGGCTGACCTCGGCCCCGACCGACCCGCCCACCAACAACCGGAACCGCCGTTCATGTCCAGCGAGCACATCGTCAAATCCTTCGACCAGGAACTGGAGACGCTGCGCCGCACCATCGTGCAGATGGGTGGCCTGGCCGAAAGCCAGCTCGAGTTGGCGATCCAGGCCGTGGTCCGCCGCGACGCCGACCTCGCCGGCCGGGTGATGCGCAGCGACGAGCAGATGGACGCCTATGAGGCGTCCATCGACTCCGTGGCGATCCGGTCTCTGGCGCTGCGCCAGCCGATGGCGGTCGATCTGCGCGAGGTGGTCTCGGCGCTCCGCATCGCCTCGGACCTGGAGCGGATCGGCGACTACTCCGCCAACATCGCCAAGCGGTCCCTGGCCCTGGCCCAGGTGCCGATGGTCCGGCCGGTGATGGCGCTGCCGCGCATGGGCCGGATGGTGCAGCAGATCATCAAGGACGTGCTCGACGCCTACACCGAGCGCGACCTGGAGAAGGCGCTGTCGGCCTGGCGCCAGGATGAATCGGTCGACGACCTCTACACCAGCATGTTCCGCGAGACCCTCACCTACATGATGGAGGATCCGCGCAACATCACCCCCTGCACCCATCTCCTGTTCATCGCCAAGAACATCGAGCGGATCGGCGACCACGCCACCAACATCGCCGAGCTGATCCACTTCCTGCTCACAGGCAAGCCGGTGACGGATGTGCGGCCGAAGGGCGACGCCAGTTCCTTCACCGTCGTCACCCCCGAGGCCAAGCCGGAGGAGAACGCATGAGGGCCGGCATCCAGCCGCTGGTTCTGGTGGTCGAGGACGAAGTCGACCTCGTCACCCTCCTGACCTACAACCTCGAGCGCGAAGGCTTCCGCGTCCTCGCCGCCTATGACGGCGAAGAGGCGCTGCTGCTGGCCAGCGAGCAGCGGCCGGACCTGGTGCTGCTCGACTGGATGCTGCCGCATCTCTCCGGCATCGAGGTCTGCCGCCAGCTGCGCCGCGGCGCCAAGACCCGCGACATCCCGGTGATCATGCTGACCGCGCGGGGCGAGGAGGGGGACCGCGTCCGCGGCCTCGATTCCGGCGCCGACGACTACGTCGCCAAGCCGTTCTCGACGCCGGAGCTGATGGCCCGGATCAAGGCGGTGCTGCGCCGCACCTCGCCGTCCAGCGCCGGCGACATCCTCAGCTACGCCGATCTCAGCATGGATCTCGGCGGCCACCGCGTCCGCCGCGGCAACCGCGACGTCCATCTCGGCCCGACCGAGTTCCGCCTGCTGCGCCACTTCATGCAGCATCCCGGCCGGGTGTTCAGCCGCGAGCAGTTGCTCGACATCGTCTGGGGCCACGACGTCTATGTCGAGCCGCGCACCGTCGACGTCCATATCCGCCGCCTGCGCAAGGCGCTGAACGACGACAGCGAGATCGACCTGATCCGCACCGTTCGCTCCGCCGGCTACTCGCTGGACGTCCAGGCGCAGGCCTGAGCCCGGGAACTCTCTGCAAAGACAGACGGTTGTCCCGACGAACGGCACGGAGGTGTCGAATGAGCAAGGATTCCTGGCTGTATGTCCGGTTGTGGTTCCGCTCGCCGCTGAAGGTCGCGGCCTGGGCGCCGTCCGGCCCCGCCGTGGCCCGCGCCTTCGCCCGGCACATCGACCCCCGCTGCAGCGACCCGGTGCTCGAGCTCGGTGCCGGCACCGGCAGCCTCACCGAAGGGTTGCTGGCAACCGGGCTGCCGCCGCAGAAGCTGGTGGTGGTCGAGAAGATGCCCGAATTCTGCACCGTGCTGCGCCGGCGCTTCCCCGGCGTCACGGTGCTGGAGGGCGACGTGGCCGAGATCGGCCCGATGCTGGACGCGGCGGGGATCCGCCGGCTGTCGATGGTGGCGTCCAGCCTGCCGATAATCTGGTTCCCGCTCGATCTGCAGCGGCAGATCATCGACGCCGCCTTTGCCCGCATGGGGCGGTCGGGGCGCTTCCTGCAGCTGACCAACCAGATCCTGTCGCCGCTGCCGCGGCGCAAGCTGGGGCTGCAGGGCCGGATGGTCGATTTCGTCTGGCGCAACCTGCCGCCGCTCGGCGCCTGGAGCTATCGCCGCCCCGCCGGCCTGCCCGACGCGGCCTGAGACCGGCGCACCCGGCCTCCCAAAGAAAAAGCCCGCGCCACCCTTCGGCGGCGCGGGCTTTCTTGTGAGCAGACGGTCAGTTGCCCGGTGCGCTCGGCACGAACCAGCCGGTGGGCAGGCCGTTGGACTGGCGCCGCGGCTCGCCGGCGTCGGCGACCTGCTGCGGCGCCGGGGCGCGCGCGGGCTTGGCCGACGCGGCGACGCGGACCGGCGGGGCGTCGGGGATCGGCGCCATCCGGGTCGGCGCCACCGCCGCGCGGGGCGTCGGCACATCCGGGATCGGCGCCATGCGCACCGGCGCCGGACGGACGACCGGGGCTGCGGCGGCGACCTGGGTGCTGCCGTCGGGGATCGGGGCCATCCGCACCGGGGCCGGGGCGACCTGGCGCGCTACCGGGGCGGCCGCGGCAACCTGGGTGGCGCCGTCGGGGATCGGTTGCATCCGCACCACGCCGGGCTGCGGCACCACGCGGACCGGCGGCAGCACCGAGGCGACCACAGTGCTCGACCCGTCCGGGATCGGCTGCATCGCGGCGACCACGGTGGTGTTCCGGGTCGACGAGCCATCGGGAATCGGCCGCATCGCCGCGACCACCGTGGTGTTCCGCATTGACGAGCCGTCCGGGATCGGCTGCATCGCCGCCACCACGGTGGTGTTGCGCCGCGAGGAGCCGTCGGGGATCGGCGCCATGCGGATCGGCGCCGGCACCTTCTGCTGGATCTGGGCGGCGGCGTACTGGGTCATCCGGTCGCTGCCGCCCTGGCCCGGCATGATGCCGGCGATCTGCGGCGCGATGATGTCCATGTAGCGCTCGGTCTCGCGCGGCAGCGGCCGGCCTTCCTCGACATACTGGCGGTACCGCTCCGGCCCGGCATTGTAGGCGCCGAGGAAGCCGGGATAGCCGTACAGGTCGTACATCTCGCGGATATAGGCGGCGCCGGCCAGGATGTTGTCGCGCGGCTCATAGGCGTCGGGACCCAGGCCGTGGGAGTAGCGCAGCTCATCATAGGTGCCGGGCATGACCTGCATCAGCCCCATGGCGCCGGCATGGCTGGTGATCGGCTGGCCGCCCTTCCAATGGGTCTGGCCGCCGCTCTCCACATGCATCACCGCGCGGATCCACTCCTCGGGGATGTCGAAGCGGCGCGAGGCGTCGTGGATCTCGACGCCCCAGGGGCCGCTGGCGACAAAGGGTTTCGGCTTCGGCGCCTCGGCGCAGGCGGCAAGCAGCCCTGCGAGCAAGGCCGTGGCCGCAACCATCCTGGTCCAGCGGATTGTCCCTGGCATCTTCCCCTCCAAGCTCCCCCAAAACCAAAAGCCCGGCAGCGTCGCCGCGGGCCAAAATTAACGCAGGCCCTCAACTTATACGGACAAGTGCTTCATTCAAAGAGGAAAAACGCAAACACCTATCCCCCTGGGTCACGGATTTCCTAGGCGGAATGCTGACTGAGAGCGGGCAGATCGTCGAGCGAAATCGTCACGTGAATGATGCCGGGCTCGTCCGGCACGTCGGCGCGGGCAAATCCAAGCTCCCCGGCCATGCGCAGCATGGTCACGTTTTCCCGCAGCACCTCGCCGAAGATCCGCTTCAGGCCGCGGCTGCGGGCATAGTCGATGATCTCGGTCATCAGCCGGTGGCCGAGGCCCTGGCCCTTGAGGTCGGAGCGCACCATGATGCCGTATTCCGCGGTCTCGCCGTCCGGGTCGGCGATGATGCGCACCGCGCCCAGGATCACCCGCCGCCCGTCCTCCTCGGCCTCGGCCGCCAGCGCCATCTCGCGGTCATAGTCGAGCTGGGTCAGCCGGGCGGCGAATTCATGGCTGAAGCTGCGCATGGCGCTGAAGAAGCGCAGCCGCACATCCTCGGGGCTGGAGCGCTGCAGCATCTCCTGGATCGCCGGCTCGTCCTCCGGCCGCACCGGCCGCAGCGTGACCTCGCGCCCGTCGCGCAGCGCCAGGCGCTGCACCAGCCGCTGCGGATAGGGCCGGATGGCGAAGCGCGGCGTGCCCGGCGGCAGCGGCGGCTGCACCCGGATCGCGGCGCCGGGCGCCAGCACGCCGGCAGCACCGGCCAGCAGCGGGTTGATCCGCAGCGCCGCCACCTCGGACAGGTCGGCGGCCAGCTGCGACAGCTTGACCAGAGTCAGCGCCACGGCGTCCAGGTCGGCCGCCGGCCGGCCGCGATAGCCCTGCAGCAGCCGCCACACCCGGGCGCGCATCATCAGGTCGCGCGCCAGCACGGCGTTCAGCGGCGGCAGGGCGGCGACGCCGTCATGCAGCAGCTCGGCCGCGGCGCCGCCCTGGCCGAACAGCAGCACCGGGCCGAACAGCGGGTCCTCGTCGATCCCCAGCACCAGCGGATGCGCGTCGGCCAGGGGCGCGGCGCCCTCCGGCACCAGCGGGATGCGATAGGCGTCCAGCACCGACCGCGCCTCGGCCGGGGTCAGCTCGGCCCGGCCCTCCGCCAGCGCCGCCGCGATCGCCGCCTGGGCGGCCTCGGTGTCCGGCTGGAACTCCTCTGGCAGGGCCGGCGGCGTCTGCATCAGCAGCACCTGGTTCCGCCGGTGCCGGGCCAGATGCATGAAGGCGCGCGCCGCCTGGCCGGGCGTGTCATAGGCGGGGATATGGGCCTCGGCGAACAGGCGCCCGGTCTCGGCGGCGGCGCCCAGCCAGCT
>NZ_JBQJIK010000089.1:0-32601 GCF_052078665.1 Inquilinus sp. CA228
GCTCCACGCTTCCTTCAGACCCCGCCTCACGGCGACGCCCTTGCGCTTCGCTAGTCCTTCACCGCCATCAGGCTGGACAGAGGACTTCCACCTCCAAGCTGTCGATCATGCTCGGCACACCGTAGGGGGGGGTCGCGGTACGCGAACCCAACATCGTGACGATCGAGCCAGTGTTGGGTTCGCCAAGGCGAACCCAACCTACGACGCGAGGGTTTTTACCCCTCCCGCTTGGTCCAGGCGGTCGGCTTCGGGTTGCGCTCGAAGCCGATCTGGTGCCAGTAGGGATAGGCCGGGGTGCGGTGGCTGGCATCGTCCAGCAGCGCCACCTGCTCCGGCGTCAGGCTCCAGCCGACGGCGCCGAGATTCTGCTTCAGCTGCTCCTCGTTGCGGGCGCCGACCACGATGTTGGCGACGGTCGGCCGCTGCAGCAGCCAGTTCAGCGCCACCTGCGGGATGGACTTATTGGTCTCCTGCGCCACCCGGTCGAGCGCGTCGACCACGTCGTACAGGTATTCGTCGTCGACCGGCGGCCCGCCGACATCGCCGCCGGAGGCGACGCGGCCCGCTCCGGCCGGCTGGCCACGCCGGATCTTGCCGGTCAGGCGGCCCCAGCCCAGCGGGCTCCACACCATCAGCCCGACCTTCTGGTCGACGCCGAGCGGCATCAGCTCCCACTCGTAGTCGCGGCCGATCAGCGAGTAGTATCCCTGATAGGCGACGTAGCGGGCCAGGCCATATTTCTCCGACGTCGCCAGCGCCTTCATCAGGTGCCAGCCGGAGAAGTTGGAGGCGCCGATATAGCCGATCTTGCCGGCGCGGGTCAGGTCGTCGAGCGCCCGCAGGGTCTCGTCGACCGGCGCGATCGCGTCGAAGCCGTGCATGAAGTAGAGGTCGATGTGGTCGGTGCCCAGCCGCTTCAGGCTGGCCTCGCAGGCCCGGATCAGGTGGTGTCGCGACGAGCCCACCTCGTTCGGGCCCGATCCCATGCCGAAGGTGGCCTTGGTCGAGATCAGCACCTGGTCGCGCCGGCCCTTCAGGGCCTGGCCGAGGATCTCCTCGGAGACGCCCTGGCTGTAGACGTCGGCGGTGTCGAAGAAATTGACCCCGGCCTCCAGGCACAGGTCGACCATGCGGCTGGCCTGGGCGACGTCGGTGCTGCCCCAGCGCTGGAAGAATTCGTTGGTGCCGCCGAAGGTGGCGGTGCCGAAGCTGAGCACGGGAACCTTGAGGCCGGACCCGCCGAGCTGACGGTATTCCATGCATCTCTCCGTTGGTGACGGTGTGTCGGGTTTGCGGCCGCAGGCTAGCAGCTTGGGCCGCTTCCGCCAGACCGTTTGTCGCCGCGGGTCAGTGCCAGCGTGGTGGCGGCAGCCAGGGCCGTGGAACGGGGGCCGCGGGAGCGGCCGGGGACGCGACGGCCCCGGCGCGCCGGATCACGCCGCGGACATCCCAGGCGCTGTAGGAGACCTTGCGCCCGGCCTCGGTGGCGGCCTGCCGGATTTCATCCTCCGGGGCGGCAGCGAGCTCGGCCTCCAGCGCGTCCAGCAGGTCTTCGAGCGCATGGTCGGGGCGATGCGTCATGGCGACCCAATGAGGCCATGGCGCAGCAGCGCCCGCCTCATCCTCTTGCGCGTGGACTCGTATTCGGTCACGGACAGGCCCGCGCGCCGTCGGATCTCCCCGGCCGACAAGCCCTGGCTCAGCCCCAAGATGACGGCGAGCGCCGCCGGGTCGTCGGCGAACAGCCGGTCGATCGCCGCCAGGGCCTGGGTGGCGGCGGCGATGCGCTCCGGGTCCGGCGCCTCCGATGCGACCTCCGCCGCCTGCACCGACAGCGCGGCCGCCGTGGTCCGGTGGCGGCGCCAATGATCGCTGCGCAGGCTGCGCATGATGCCGGCCAGGAAGGCGATCAGCTTCACGTCGGGCGGCCAGGGCCGGGAGCCGTCGAGGGCGCGCAGCACCGCTTCGTGCAGCAGCTCCTGCCAATCCACCCCCGGCAGGCCGCGGCAGCGCAGCCGCGCGATCGCCTGCAGCCGCAGCAGGTCCGGCTCGGACAGTGCCGCGAGCGCACGCCGGACCTCCTGTTCGGTCCGGCCGACGGCCTGGCGCGCGATCCACGGCTTGAGGGGCGAGGTGTCCTGCATCCGCTGCACTATGCGCATGTCGCGGCCGGGTGCGGACAGGGGCCGTGAAAATTTTTCCCTGTCCGCGTGCGGGCCGGGCTTGCGCATTCCTCGGCAGGCAACCGGACCGGAGGGATCATGGAGCCGGAGATCGAGGCGCACATCACCCGCTTCCTGGCCATGCTCGACACGGCCTTCCGTCGCCGCGGCGAGGAAGGCCTGCCGGAGCGACTCCGGCGGGCGGTGCAGGAGGCGCCGCGGCATCGCTTCGTGCATCGGTTCCAGGCCGATCGGGCCGGGCCGGTCGAGGATTTCGATGCCGGGCGCCATCTCGCCGCCGTCTACAGCGACCGGGTGCTGGCCCATGTCGGGCCGGACGACGCCACGCTCGACTCGACCAACTCCCAGCCCAGCTACGTGCTGTGGCTGCTGCACCGGCTGGGGCTGGAGCCCGGGCATCGGGCGCTCGAGATCGGCTCCGGCTCGGGCTGGCTCACCGCCGTGATGGGCCGGCTGGTCGGCGACGGCCATGTGGTCGGGGTGGAGATCCTGGGCGACCTCGCCTGCCGCAGCCGTGCCGATTTGGCGGCGCTGGGCATCGCCAATGTCGCGATCGTTGAGGGCGACGGCGCCGCCGGCCATGCCGCCGGGGCGCCCTATGACCGGGCCATGGTCACCGCCGCGGTCTGGGACCTGCCGGCGGCGCTGTTCGAGCAGGTGGCCGAGGGCGGCCGGCTGCTGCTGCCGGTCGCGCTGGCGGGCGGCGCCGGCCGCGACTGCCATGTGGCGGTGCTGCACCGGGAGGGCGACCGGTTCCGGGCGCTGGAGGCGGTCCCCGGCCATTTCGTCCGCTTCACCGGCCCGGAGCAGGAGCGGGGCGCCAAGCGCCGGCGGCTTGAAGAGCTGCCGTTCTGGCCCGGGATTGATGCGACGCCCGTGCTGCATCGGTCGCTCTCGCTCGGCCTTCGCGATCCGGCCCGGTTCGGCGGCGCGGCCCATGCCTTCCGCCTGTTCCTCGGCCAGACCGAGCCCGGCTTCACGGTGTTCGATGACGGGGCGGGCGAGGACCTGGCGATCGCGCCCTTCGGCCTGGTCGATGCGGCGGCGAGATCGGTCGCTGTCTGCCGTCCCGGAATGCTGCTGGGGTACGGCTCGCCCGAGGCGGTGCGACGCCTCGACTCCGCCTACCGGCGCTGGACGGCGCTCGGCATGCCCGGCCCGGCGGCCTTCGAGCTGGAGGTGGTGCGCGCGGAACAGGCGCCCCGGTCCGGGCGAAACCTTTGGGTCGAGCGGCGTGGTGTGAGTGCCCTGGTCTGGCATCTGGCGGCAACCCGGCCGCGGCAAGGCGTCCGGCAAGCCTGCCCGGACAACGCCGTTGTGGTAGGATCTCTCCATGAACCAGAACGTCGAAAGCCTGATCCTGGAACACCTGCGCCATATTCGGGCCCAGGTCGACTCGCTCCGTGAGGTGCAGGCCGAGCACGGCCGACGGCTGCTGACGATCGAGTCAGGGATCGCCTCTCTCCGACGCGAGCAGGCCGGCGACGCCGAGACCGTCGTCAATGTTTAGGCACTGATCGACCGTCTGCGTGAGGAAATCGAACGCATCAAGCGGCGGCTGGAACTCGCTCCCTGATCGCCGGGACCGGCCTCCGGCCGATCCCGGAACCGGGATCAGGCCGCCCGGGCCGTGATCGTCGAGACCTTGTCCAGCGCGCCGGCCACGGCCTTCTCCGCCACGTCCGGGCCGTAGGCGACGCCTTCGACCGCGATCGCCTCGACATCGGTCACGCCGATGAAGCCAAGCAGGTGGCGCAGATAGGGCTCCTGGAAGTCGAAGGGCTTGGAAGGGCCCTCGGAATAGACGCCGCCGCGGGCCTCGACCAGATAGGCCTTCTTGCCGGTGACCAGGCCGTGTACGCCGGTCTCGTCGTAGCGGAAGGTGGCGCCGGCGCGCAGCAGATAGTCGAACCAGCTCTTCAGCGTCGAGGCGAGGCCGAAATTGATCATCGCCGAGGCGATGACGATGGTGTCGGCGGCGAACACCTCCTGCACCAGCTTGTCGGACAACGCCAGCGCCGCCTGCTGCGCCGGGCTGCGGGCCTCGGCCGGCAGCGCCTGGGCGGCCAGGAAGTCCTCGCCGATATGGGGCAGCGGCTGCGCGGCCAGGTCGCGGCGGACGACGGCGCCGCCCGGGGACTGCGCCTGCAGCCGGTCGACCAGGGCGGTCGCGACCTTGGTCGACAGCGAGGCGGCGCCGCGCGGGCTGGAGGTGACGAACAGGATTCGGCTCATCGGGAACGGGTCCTCATGGTCGAGGGACAGGGGGATGGGCCGGCCGGCCGATGGAAGACCCCGGGGTTGATCAAACCCAGGGGTAGTCACATTTAGTGACTGGGGCTAAATTGATGACTGCCCGAGAGCCGCGCAAGGAGGCACATTTTTGGAACCGAGCAACAGCGATGAGCCCGCCCACAACGATTGCCGGGCGATCAGCGACGTGCTGGCCCGGGTCGGCGACAAATGGACGGTGATGGTGGTCGGGCTGCTGTCGGACGGGCCGATGCGCTTCAACGAGTTGCGCCGGACCATCGGCGGCATCTCGCAGCGGATGCTGACGCTGACCCTGCGGGGGCTGGAGCGGGACGGGCTGGTGACCCGCACCGTGTTCCCGACGATCCCGCCGCGGGTGGATTACGCGCTGACCGATCGCGGCCGGACCCTGATCGAGCCGCTCAAGGCGCTGTTCGCCTGGGCGACCGAGCACAACGCGGCGATCGAGCAGTCGCGGAAGTCGTTCGACGTGGAGAAGCCGGGCGCCGAGGTGCCGCATCCGCCGCGCAAGGTCCCCGCCCTGGTCCGGCCGAGGCCGGCGGCGATGGCCGATTTCGATACGAACGGGCCGACCGGCCGGTAAGTCCGGCGGACGGCGCACAAAAGAAAACCCCGCCGGCTTACGCTCGGCGGGGTTTTCGCGACCCGGATCCGGGGGAGGAGACGGACCGGGTGCCTCCGGTCGAGCCGATCACGCGGCGCGACGGATGACCGAATCTTCGTTCGCGGCGGCCGTGGCCGGACGCAGCACGGCGACAGTGGCCGGGGCGATGTTGGTGTCGCGGGCGGCGCGCGCCAGGCGCTCCGAGATGGTGCCGCGGTTCATGCCGATATCGGCCAGCAGGCGGTCATCGAGCTGCATCAGGGCAGCATAGGCACGACGACGGTCCCAGGCGGCGACAAGCTTGTTGATCAGGTTCACTTCAGCATTTCCTTGTTCACGTGCCGCGTCCAGCGAGGTTCGCGGCGCGGTGTGCGTTGTTTTGCACGAGCCGATATATGCGCTTACGGTAGCTATGCTTCCACCCCTGCTCTTCGCACCGCAGCAATGCATCGCCTGCATTGCCTGACATTTGAGCGCCACCTCCGCCCAGCTTCTGCCTCGAACCCCGGAATTCGTCGCAATTCCGCCATAAAGTGCCATGTTGCAGTGCAAACCGATTGGGCGAGTGGTGCTTCCTGGATGGGCGCCGGGACATGTTAAGTGTGATTACCATCACACCCTGGCGGCGCGATCCGGCAGGGCCAGGCCATCGGTCAGATGCCGGGCCAGCAGCTCGCCGGCCGGCGCCAGGCCGGGGGCGCGGTGCAGCCGTATATCGGCCTCGGGCAGCGGCGGCATGCCGTCGCGGTCGCTCAGGCGTCGCAGCTCCGGCGGCAGCAGCCCGGCCTTGACCACGGTGACGGCCAGCCCCTGGGCGGCGATCGCGGTCACCGCCGCCAGGCTGTGGCTGACGAAGGCGAGGCGCCAGGGCAGGCCGGCGGCGTCGAGCGACGCCATCGCCCAGGCCCGGAACAGGCAGCCTTGCGGATAGAGGGCGAGGGGCAGGGGCGGGCACCGGTCGGCGGTGACGTCGCGGCCGGCGGCCCAGACCGCCTGCTCGCGCCGCAGGAAAATGCCGCCGCCGTCGCCCGCCGCATGCATCGCCAGCACCAGGTCGAAGCGCTCGCCCAGCCGCGGCAGCATCGGCGTGGTCAGCCCGGTCACCATCTCGACCTGGATGCGCGGATGGGCGGCGGCAAAGCCGGCCAGCAGCGGCGGCACCAGCCGGGTGCCGTAATCCTCCATCACGCCGAGCCGCACCACGCCCTCGACCTGCAGGTCGCGCAGCCGGCCCATCGCCTCGGCCGAGACCGACAGGATGCGGCGAGCATAGCCCAGCAGCACCTCGCCGGCCGGGGTCAGGCGCAAGCCGCGGCGGCTGCGGTCCAGCACCGCGGCGCCGACCGCGCCCTCCAGCCGCTGGATCTGCATGCTGACGGCCGACTGGGTCCGGTTCAGCGCCGCCGCGCCGCGGGTGAAGGAGCCATGATCGGCGACGGCGACGAAAGCGCGCAGCAGGTCCGGGTCGAGCATCCGCGGCTCCATCATGGTTCGTGATTCAGCAGATCATGATTATGCGTTTCCGTGAAGCCGACCTCGTTCCTATCCTGCGCCGCACGGTGGAGGAGGGGCGGGCGATGGCGCGCGAAGGACTCGGTGTGGCGGCGGCGCTGGCGTCGAGCACGCTCGGCGGCACCTCGGTGGTGGCGACGCGCCACCTGATGGGCGCGCTGGACCCGGCGACGCTGGGCGTGTTCCGCTTCGGCATCGGCTGCGCCCTGCTGCTGCCGGTGGTGCTGGTGCTGCGCTCGCCCTGGCCGCCGTGGCGCGACCTGCCGGCAGTCGTGCTGCTGGGTCTGCTGTTCTTCGCCGCCTTCCCGTTCCTGTTCAACGCCGCCCTGGCCCACACCACCGCGGCGCGCGGGGCGCTGGCGCTGTCGACCCAGCCGCTGCTGACCCTGGCCGTGGGCGCGGCGCTTGAGGTGGAGCGGCTGACCCCGCGCAAGGTGGCCGGGGTGCTGCTGGCGATGGCAGGGGTGGCGCTGGCGCTCGGCGCCGGCCTGGCCGACGCCCCGCCGGGCGCCTGGCGGGGCGACCTGCTGATGGTCGGGGCGGCCGGCTGCGGCGCCCTCTATAGTGTGTGGTCGCGGCCCTTGGTCCGGCGGTCCTCGCCTTTGTCCTTCAGCGCGCTCGGCATGGCGGCGGGTGCCTGCGGCCTGGCGGCGCTGGCGCTGTCGACCCGGCCGGCGGCGCTGCCGGCACTGGATCCGGCGGGCTGGGCCGCCGTGCTGTATCTCGGCGTGGTCGGCGGCGCCCTGACCTTCTTCCTCTGGGTCTTCGCCCTCGGCCGCACCACCCCGACCCGGGTGGCGATCTCGGTCGCCGTCAACCCGGTGGTGGCGGCGCTGCTCGGCACGCTGACGCTGGGCGAGCCGCTCGGCTGGCCGCTGCTGGCGGGCCTCGCCGCGGTCGCCGCCGGCATCGGGCTGACGGCGACAGACGGCCGGCGGACCGCCCCGGGGCCGGCCGTCGGCACCGCTGCGCCGGGTCCAGCCCGCCTGCCTTGAAAATGCCCCGCGGCGCGGCGGCGCGCGCACTGGACGGGCGCGGTCGGCGATGCCATAGTCCGCGCCGTTCGGCGGCCGGGGGCCGTCACCCGGCATGTCCTTGGGATCCATGGCCTTCGATCTGACCGAATTCGGGCTCCGCGCCTATCTCCGTTTCGTCACCTGGCGGCGTGGCCAACTGGTCGGCCAGGATGCCCTTGGCAGCCGCTACTACCGCAGCCGCAAGGTCGCCAAGGGCGGCCGCGAGAGGCGCTGGGTGGTGTTCGACGGCGGCAAGTCCGAGGCGACCCGCGTGCCGCCGGAATGGCATGGCTGGCTGCACCACACCTTCCAGGAGCCGCCGGGCGACACCAGCCCGTTCCGCCGCCCCTGGCAGCAGCCGCCCGAGGCCAACCCGACCGGCACCGGCCATGCCTATCTGCCGCCCGGCCATCCGCTGCGCGGCAGCCATCGTGCCAAGGCGACCGGCGACTACGAGCCCTGGACGCCGACGTGACCGGGCAGGTCTGAGGAACAGCGATGCACAGGAACGTCATCGAGACGGTGATGGGCGCGGTCGTGCTGGCCGTCGCCCTGGTCTTCCTGGGATTCGCCTATACCAGCGCCAATCTCAGCTCGACCTCCGGTTACACGCTCAAGGCGCAGTTCAACCAGGCCGACGGCGTCGGCGCCGGCACCGATGTGCGGATCGGCGGCGTCAAGGTCGGCACCGTCACCAGCATCACCCTGAACCCCGAGAGCTATCTGGCGGATGTCCTGCTGTCGATCGACCCGTCGGTCAAGCTGTCGCAGGACACCGCCGCCGCGATCAGCAGCGACGGCCTGCTCGGCGGCCGCAGCCTCTCGCTCAGCCCCGGCGCCCGGCCGGACGACCCGAATGGCTGGCTGAAGGACGGCGACACCATCGAATACACCCAGTCGAATCCGAGCCTGGAGCAGCTGCTCGGCCAGGTGATCTTCAGCATCGGCCAGCTCGGCGACAAGGGCAGCACCGGCGGTGCCGCCGGCGGGGCGACGGGCGGCACCTCCGGGGCGCCGGCCCAGGAGCAGGCGCCGCAGCAGGGCAAGCCGGCCGGCATGTTGGGGAATTGATCCGGACCATGCGCAGCCTTCTCGTGCTTCCCGCGCTCGCGGCGCTGGCCGCCGCGTCCCTCCAGGGCGCCGCCCAGGCCGCGGCCACGATCGACCAGCCGATCGCCGAGCTGCGCGGGCTCGACAAGATCACGGCGCGGACCCAGCCGCTCGAGGCCAAGGTCGGCGAGACGGTGCAGTTCGGCACGCTCGGCATCACCGTCCGCGCCTGCCGCAAGGCGCCGCCCGAGGACCCGCCGGAGAGCGCGGCCTTCCTCGAGATCACCGACACCCCGCCCAGCAAGCCGGCGGCCACGGTGTTCAGCGGCTGGATGTTCTCCTCCTCGCCCGGCGTCTCGGCGCTCGACCACCCGGTCTACGACGTCTGGGTGGTCAGCTGCACCGACACCTCGCCGGCCGCCGCCGCGGCCCAGCAGGAGGTCGACGAGAATGTGCCGGACGCCTCGCCGCTGCCGCTGCCGGAGATGAAGATCATCCCGCCGGCGCTGCCGCCGGGCCGCCAATAGCGGCCAGCACGAACAGGCCGAGCACGCAGAGGAAGCCGAGCGACCAGATGTTCGAGCGCAGGCTCGGCCGGTCGGCGGCATAGGCGCCGGTATAGGCGAGGCGGGCCAACACGAAGAGGCCGGCCAGGATGTCGGCCCAGCCCTGCGGCGCGCCGCGCATCTGGGCGATGATCACCGCCGCGGCGAAGGCCGGGAACGTCTCGAAATGGTTGCGGTGGGCCCAGTCCAGCCGCTGCTGCCAGCCGGTCAGCCGCTCCATGTCCCGGCGCGGGGCGTGGTTGTCGACCCGCGACGTCACCTTGGCCGGCATCACGGTCAGATAGGGCAGCAGGATGGCCGCCAGGACCATCCACAGGGCGAAGCTCATCGCGGCGACTCCGGCAGCATCTGCCGTATTCTCTCCGCGGCCCGCTAGCTGGGAAAGCGCTATCCGCCGGCCGGAAAATCCTTGGCGTAGACCGGGATGGTCTCGGCGACGGCGAAGCCGTGGCGCCGGTACAACGCCAGGGCGGCGTCGTTGACTGCCGCCACGGTCAGCGTGGCGCTGCCGGCCCCGGCCGCATGCAGCCGGCGCAGGCTCTCGGCCACCAGGATGTCGCCCAGCCTACCGCCGCGATGCTCCGGGTGGCGCCCGATCAGGGCGACGTCGCCCTCGCCGCCGGCGACCTTGGGCGGATGCACGCGCAGGAAGCCGGCGACAGCGTCGCCGCGCAGGATCAGCCCGTGCTGGTCGGGCATCGCCCGGGCCCGGGCGGCGAAGCTCTCGAAATCCGGCACGCTGGCGCCGGGCACCGGCCCCATGGCGCGGCTGACGGCCTCGTGCTGGCTGCGCATCGTCGCCTCGGTCGGCGGCGACCAGCGCAGGCCTTCGGGCAAAGGCGGCACCGGCGGCGGCGCGGTGTCCAGCTGCCGGCGCATCGTATTCATGCGGTAGGCCTCGAGGAAGCCGTGGGCCTCCAGCTCGGGCCCGCGATCCAGGAACAGGTCCTCGGCGTCGACCTCCAGCCGGCCGCGCGGTCCGGCGGCGGTGATCGCCTCGGCCTCCGCCAGCAGGAAGGCGGCGAGGGCGTCGCGGTCGCCGTCCGGATGCAGGCACAGCAGCACGAGGTTGGCGGAGTTGGCGTCGTTGGCGCAGGCGTCGACCACCGCGGCGACGGCGACCCGGCGGCCCTCGGCATCGACCGCGTCGATGATGCTGCCGGGGCCCAGCACCAGGCGGGACAGGCCCCAGCGCGGCTCGAACGGCGTGGTCGGCACCGGATGCGCCTCGATGAAGCCGATCAGCGTGTCGTCGATCGGGCCGTCCGGCACCGGCCGGCGGCGCAGGGGCAGGGCGGTCATGGCTCCTCCGCACGGGAATGCAGCAGCAGTTCCAGCTCCGGCTCCGGGTCGGCGCCGGCCCAGTCCGGCCGCAGCGCCAGCGCCGCGTCCAGGCGGCGGCGATATTCGGCGCGCTCGATCTCGACCGTGCCGAAGCGGGCCAGATGGTCGGTGACGAACTGGGTGTCGAGCAGGGCGAAGCCGGCGGCGCGCAGCCGGGCGACGAGATGGACCAGGGCCACCTTGCTGGCGTCGGTGGCGCGGCTGAACATGCTCTCGCCGAAATAGGCGCCGCCCAGCGCCACGCCGTACAGCCCGCCGGCCAGCGTGTCGCCGTCCCAGCATTCGACGCTGTGGGCGAAGCCGGCTCGGTGCAGCGTGGTGTAGAGGGCGACGATCTCGTCGTTGATCCAGGTGTTCGGCCGGTCGGGGGAGGGCGCGGCGCAGCCGGCGATCACCGCATGGAAGGCGTGGTCGGCGGTGACCTTGAAGCGGCCGGCCTTGACCGTCCGGGCCAGGCGGCGCGGCACATGCACGCCGTCCAGCGGCAGGATGCCGCGCCGGGGCGGGTCGAACCAGTGCAGCTCCGGGCTGTCCGCTGATTCCGCCATCGGGAAGAGTCCGGCGGCATAGGCGCGCAGCAGCAGCTGGGGCGTGACTCGGGTCATGGCCGGAACCGGATCATGGTCCCATGGATATGGGCGGCGCTCATGTCCCGTCGATAGCGGAGGGCAGGGCCCGCGTCCACCCGTCGCCGTCTTTTCCGCGCGGCCCGCCTGCTGTAGGATGCCGGCCATGACGAAGCCCGCGACCCTGTTCCGGAATTGGTGGCGCAGCGCCTGACGGCGGCTGCGCGTGCTTCGTCCTGCACCCTGGCCGCTCCGATGGAAGCGGCCTTTTTCATGTCCCGAAGCGGCGATCCATCCGAGCGGCCATTCCTCTGCTCGAAAGGATTCGTCCCATGTCCGCTCTTGCCGCCCTGACTCCGGAGCCCGAGATCACCGCAGCCGATGTCGTGCTGACCGGCGACCGGCCGACCGGGCCGCTGCATCTCGGCCACTATGCCGGCTCGCTGGCCAACCGGCTGCGGCTGCAGCGCCTGTGCCGGCAATTCGTGCTGATCGCCGACCTGCAGGCCCTGACCGACAACGCCGCCGACCCCGGCCGGGTCAGCCGCAACGTGATGGAGGTGGCGCTCGACTACCTCGCCATCGGCCTCGACCCGGCGTGCAGCGCCATCGTGCTGCAATCGGCGGTGCCGGAGATGGCCGAGCTGGCGATGCTCTACCTCAACCTGGTCACCGTGGCACGGCTGGAGCGCAACCCGACGGTGCGCGATGAGATCCGCCAGCGCGGCTTCGCCCGCGACTTGCCCGCCGGCTTCCTGTGCTACCCGGTCAGCCAGGCGGCCGACATCACCGCGGTGGCGGCGACGCTGGTGCCGGTCGGCGCCGACCAGGCGCCGATGCTGGAGCAGACGGTCGAGATCGTGCGCGCCGTCAACCGCCTCGCCGGCGCCGCGGTGCTGCCGGAGCCGCGCATCCTGTTGTCGACCACGCCGCGGCTGCCGGGGCTGGATGGCCAGAGCAAGGCCAGCAAATCGGCCGGCAACGCCATCGACCTGCGCGACGATGCCGACACGGTCCGCGCCAAGATCCGACGGATGTACACCGACCCCACGCATCTGCGGGTGGAGGATCCGGGCCGGGTCGAGGGCAATGTCGTCTTCGCGTATCTGGACGCCTTCGACCCCGATCCCGCGGCGGTGGCCGATCTCAAGCACCGCTACCGCGCCGGCGGGCTGCCGGACATGGCGGTGAAGCGCCGGCTGGAGGAGGTGTTGGAGGCGCTGCTGGCGCCGATCCGCGAGCGCAGGGCCGCCCTGGCGCGCGACCCGGGCGAGGTCCGCGCCGTCCTGCGCCGCGGCACCGAGGCGGCGCGGCAGCAGGCGGCGCAGGTGCTGGAGGCGGTGCGCGGCGTGTTCGGGCTGGTGCGGCCGTGAGGCCGCGCCTCAGTAGCTGGCGGTCAGGTTCAGACGCTTCAGCATCGCCGTCAGCCTGGCCAGCTCGCTGATCTCGCCGGGTTCCAGCTCCGCCAGCTCGGTGAGAGGGAACGCCGGCTGCGGCGCCAGCGACAGCCGGAACGGCCCGCGCGGCTGCGGCATGGACTGGATGAAGCGGCCGATCGCCGCCACCGACTCCTTCGGCACCCCTGCCGCGACCAGGATGGCCAGCTGGGCCATGCCCTGCAGCTTGGCCGCGGCGATCGCGCCCTCCGGGTCGGTCTCGCCGTCCGGCAGCGCCAGCAGCGCCGGCAGCGGGGCATAGCCTTCGAACATGCCCTGGTTGTCGAAATCCACGGTCAGGGACTGCAGCAGCAGCCCGGCGAGGGCCTTGTCGCCCGGCAGCGTGTCCGCGGCAATCTGGTCGAGATCCGGGCCGCGCAACGCTGCCGTGACGGTGATGTGGCCGATCTGGTCGCCGCGGAAGGTGGCATCCCGGATGGTCAGGACATCGGCGTCATAGTCGTAGTCGAACGAGACCTCGACCGGCTTCTGGACCAGCTATCATCTGATAGGCGGTCGCCGCCGGCATGGCCGGCGCGAAGAAGCGGATGCCCTCGGCGCGGACCGACAGCGTCAACGGCAACCGGTTGGTGTAGAAGCGCTTGAAGTCGATCCGGTCGATGGTCAGCGACCCCACCATCCAGCCCTGGTACTGGCTGATCGTGATCTGCAGGTCGGTATAGCGGCAGCCGGTGTCGCCGAGCGGCGTCACCTTGCCGACCGTCGGGTCCTCCTCGGTCGCCTTGCCGATCAACGGGATAAGGTCGCGGCAGCGCTGCACCGGGTCCGCCGGCATCGGGGCGGCCTGGGCCAGCGGAGCGAGGCCCGCCGCGACGATGCCGGCAGCGGCGCTCAAGATGCGGGTCATGACATTCTCCGTCTCGGTCGGATCAGGGCGCGGTCAGTAGGTGACGACGAGGTTCAGGCGCTCCATCGCCTGCCTGAGCCCGGGATCGGCCGGGTCGAGCCGGGTCAGGGGAATCGGCGTCGATGGTGTCGCGCTGATCGTGATCGGGCGCCGGGGCGACGGAAGATCCCCGACATAGGCCGTCAGCGCCTCGACCGCCGGCCTGGGGACGCCGAAATCGGGCCACCGCGCCAGATTCGCCGAGATCTCGCGCTTGACGTCGTCGATGGCGGCCGGGCCACCGGGCCCCGACAGGCCGAACACGGCCATGCTGAGGAAGCCTGCGTCGACGGCATGAAGCCGGACGCGACGCAGCCTGATCGTCTCCTGGTCTGCGTCGTCGGGCCAGAACCCGCCATGGTCCGGCAGGCTGTAGCCCTCGACCTCGCCGCTCAGGCTCAGCTCGCCGAGGGTTGGGCCTCGGAGCGTCAGCTCCTTCAGCGTGAACACCTCGGCCCGGACGTCGAGATCGTAGTCGGCGGAGACGTTGAAGGTCCCCAGGACGGAGAACCCTTCTCTGGTTCGGATGACGATGTCCTGCATGCGGAGCGTGACCGCATCGGGAAGCTGGCCGTTGTAGATCCGCTCGAAGTCGAGGCGATCGACCGTGATCTGCGCGATCGAGATCGACCCGGTCGTCCCGGTCACACCGGTGAGCCTGCAGCCCTTGCTGCCGACCGGTTCGATCCGCTCGGCCGTCGTGGCGCCGTAAAGCAGGATCGGGATCATTCGCAGGA
Source organism: Inquilinus sp. CA228 (assembly GCF_052078665.1). Lineage (NCBI taxonomy): Bacteria > Pseudomonadati > Pseudomonadota > Alphaproteobacteria > Rhodospirillales > Rhodospirillaceae > Inquilinus > Inquilinus sp. CA228. Next base: position 14,196 of record NZ_JBQJIK010000089.1, read on the forward strand.
TGCCCGCGCACCGCTCCACCGGATCGGTGGGGACGGGTTCCGCCCGGGCTTGATCGGTCGGCAACAAGGCAGCCGTCACCAGCGCCAGGATCGCCATCGTCTTCATGCCGGTCTCCTGAGACGGCGATGGCCGGGGAGTCGCCGCCCCGGCCATCGCTTCACATCAGGTCCGATCGCAGCCGTCAGTAGCTGACGGCGACGTTCAGGCTCTTCACCAGGTCCATCGACGCGGCCTCGCCCGGCTTGATCGTGGCCAGCTGCGCCAGCGGCACCGGCGCGACCGGGTCGATCGAGATCGTCAGCGGGCCCTTCGGCGCCGGGAAGTCCTGGGCGAAGGACATCAGGCTCTTCACCGCGGCCTCCGGCACGCCGATCGCCGACAGCGCCGCCATGCCGAGCACAGCCTGGCTCTTGCCCTGCTCGATCGCGGTCTTCGGGTCCTCGCCCTGCGCGGTCGCGAAGGCGATCACCTTGTCGATGATGCCCTTGTTCTCGAAATGCAGCTTGATCTTGCGCAGCGAGGCCGTGCCCAGCAACTGGGTCGGGTCGGCCGCGGCCGCCGGGTCGGCGGCGTCGATGCCGTCCAGCGCGCCGTCCAGCGAGATCTCGCCCAGCGCGTCGCCGCTGAGCTGGAACTCGGTCAGCGTGAATTGCTTGGTGGCGGCGTCGAGCGCATAGTCGACCGCCATGTCGAACGGCTCCTCGCCGAGGACGGCCTTGACCTCCGGGTTGTCGATCGAGATGCCCGTGGCCTGCGCCGTCAGCGTGTTCGACGGCTTGCCGTCATAGGCCTTGGCGAAGTCGAGCTTGTCGAAGGTGATCTCGTCGATCGTGACCGTGGTCGGCGTCTTGCCCGCGGCCACCTTGTCGGCCGGCTCGACCATCTTCAGGTCGGTGAACTTGCAGCCGGAGTCGCCGAAGGACTCGACCGTGCCGACCTCGGCATTGTGCATCGGCGAGTCGGCCGGGGCGAGGGTCAGCAGGCCCTTGCAGCGCTCGACCGGGTCGGACGGGACCTCGGCCGCGAAGGCCGGGGCGGTGATCAGCGCGACCAGGGCCGCCGCCGTCGAAGCACGAAACACGCTCATATGCATCTCCTCGCATAACGGGGCGGCACCGGACCCGCAGGCCAGCCTGCGACAGCGATCGCATCCCCTCGATCGCCATCCCGGGCGCGGCGCCCGGGACACGCCCTGTTCTTAGTCTCAGAATTGGGCTGAATTCAGGCCAGTGCCCTACTTCGCCATCAGCTTCTCGAGCCAGCGGATGTCGTAGTCGCCGTTGATGAAGTCCGGCTCGGCGATCAGCCTAGCATGCAGCGGCAGGGTGGTCTTCACCCCGTCGATGACATACTCCTCCAGCGCCCGCCGCAGCCGCATCAGGCATTCGTTGCGGGTGCTGCCGCGCACGATCAGCTTGGCGATCAGGCTGTCGTAATGCGGCGGGATGCGGTAGCCGTCATAGATCGCGCTGTCGACCCGCACGCCCAGCCCGCCGGGCGCGTGGTAGCCGTCGATCCGGCCGGGGGAGGGGGTGAAGGTCTCCGGGTCCTCGGCGTTGATCCGGCACTCGATGGCGTGGCCCTGGAACACGATGTCGTCCTGGGTGTAGCCGAGCGGCGCGCCGGTGGCGACGCGGATCTGCTCGCGCACCAGGTCGATGCCCGAGATCTCCTCGGTGATCGGGTGCTCGACCTGCAGCCGGGTGTTCATCTCGATGAAGTAGAACTCCCCGTCCTGGTACAGGAACTCCATCGTGCCGACGCCGCGATAGCCCAGCTTGCGCGCCGTCTCCGCCGCCAGCCCGCCGATGAAGGCGCGCTCCTCGGCGTTCAGGGCGGGCGAGGGGGCTTCCTCGATCACCTTCTGGTGCCGGCGCTGGATCGAGCAGTCGCGCTCGCCGAAATGCACCACGTTGCCGTGGGTATCGGCCAAGAGCTGGATCTCGATGTGGCGCGGGTGGTCGAGATACTTCTCGACATAGACGCTGTCGTTGCCGAAGGCGGCGCGGGCCTCGTTGCGGGCCATGCTGTAGGCCTCGGGCAGCTCGGCATCGGTCATGGCGACCTTCATGCCCTTGCCGCCGCCGCCGGCCGTCGCCTTGACCAGCACCGGATAGCCCATGCCGCGGGCCAGCGCCTGGGCCTCATCGACCGTGTCGACGGCGCCGTCGGAGCCGGGGACCACGGGCAGGCCGGTGGCCTTGACCGCGTCCTTGGCGGCGATCTTGTCGCCCATCACCCGGATATGCTGCGCGGTCGGGCCGATGAAGGCGAAGCCGTGCTCCTCCACCATCTCGGCGAAGCGGGCGTTCTCGGCCAGGAAGCCGATGCCCGGATGGATCGCGTCGCATCCGGTGATGGTGGCGGCGGAGAGCAGGGCCGGGATGTTGAGGTAGCTGTCGCGCGCCGCCGGCGGGCCGATGCAGACCGCCTCGTCGGCCAGGCGGACGGCCATGCCGTCGCTGTCGGCGGTGGAGTGCACGACCACGGTGCGGATGCCCATCTCGCGGCAGGCGCGATGAATGCGCAGCGCGATCTCGCCGCGGTTGGCGATGAGGACCTTCTCGAACATCAGTCGATCACGACGAGCGGTTCGGCGAACTCCACCGGCTGGCCGTCCTCGACCAGGATCGCGCTGATGGTGCCGGAGCGCGGGCTGCGGATCGGGTTCATCACCTTCATCGCCTCGACGATCAGGATCGTCGCGCCCTCGGTCACCTTGTCGCCGACCTTGACGAAGGCCGCGGCGCCGGGCTCGGGCGACAGGTAGACGGTGCCGACCATCGGCGAGGTGACGGCGTTCTTCGGCGGGCCGGCCGGGGTGGCGGGCGCGGCCGCCGGGGCGGCAGCAGCAGCGGCCGGGGCGGCCATGGGCGCGGCATAGGTGGTCACCGGCGCCGGCTGGCGGTTCAGCCGGATGCGGCGGTCGCCCTCGGAGAACTCGATCTCGGTCAGGCCGGTCTCGTCGAGAAGCTTGGCCAGGCTGCGGACGAATTCGGGATCGAGGCTGAAGGTGCTCATCAGTGCTTCACCGGTCGGTTTCAAGGAGCCGCGCCATCGCCTGCAGGGCCAGAAGATAGCCGTGCACGCCCAGCCCGCACACCACCCCGGTCGCCGCCAGCGAGACATAGGAATGGTGCCGGAACGCTTCGCGGCGAAAGATGTTGGAGAGATGGACTTCGATCACCGGCAGTTCCGCCGCGTTCAGCGCGTCGAGGATGGCGACCGAGGTGTGGCTGTAGGCGCCGGCATTGACGATGATGCCGTCGTGGGCGGTGCGGGCCTCCTGGATCCAGGTGACCAGCTCGCCCTCGTGGTTCGATTGCCGGAAGTCGATCTCGAGCTCGATCTGCTCGGCCTCGTCGGCGCAGGCCTGCTCGATGTCGGCGAGCGTGTCGCGGCCATAGATCTCGGGCTGGCGCACGCCCAGCATGTTGAGGTTGGGGCCGTTGAGGATAAGGACCGTCGGCCGGTCCGACTGGATCGCCGTCACGCGTCGCTGCTCCCGGAATCAATAGGCCGGGCGTATCATAGGCGGTGCGGCTTTCACAAGCGCCGTTGCACGAACCTGTCATCCTTCACAGGATCACCGGCCCATCCGGCAGCTCCTCGGGATTGGCCTCGCCGGGCGTCGCCGGCCAGGCCCGCAGCAGCTCGGCATCGATCGCGGCCAGCGCTTCCAGCACGCCCTCCTCGTACTGCCCGGCCTGGAACCGGTCGCGCAGGGCGGCGCAGATCCGCGGCCACACTGCGTCGTCGACCCGGGCGGTGACGCCGCGGTCGGCGACGATCTCGATCTTGTGGTCGGCCAGCAGCAGGTACAGCAGCACGCCGGTGGCCTGCGCCGTGTCCCAGACCCGGAGCCGGCCGAACACCTCCAGCGCCCGTGTCCGGCTGTCGCGCAGATGTGGCGGGGCCGCGGCCTCGACCGCGACCACGATCTCGCCCAGGTGCCGGCGCTCGGCCCCGCGGATCGCCTCGTGCAGCCGGGCCATCACCGCCGGCCCGAAACGCCGGTGCAGCAGGCGCTGGCCGTGCCATTCGGCGACCGGGCGCAGCCGCCGGAGGATTTCACCAGCTCGCTGACGCACCGCCGCCTCCACTCGATCCGCCGCCGCCGCTGAAGCCGCCGCCGCCCGAGCCACCACCCGAGCCGCCTCGCGATCCGCCGCCGAAGCCTCCTCCCCCGAATCCACCACCGAAGCCTCCCGACCCGCGGCGGGTGCTGTAGCCGCCGCCCGGCCCGCCGAAGCTGCCGCCAATGCCGCCCAGGATCACCGCGCCGATGGCGCAGAACGCGCCGAAGAAGATCATGCCGGACAGGCCCCAGCCGAGCCCGCCGGCGACCAGCGCGCTGCCGCCGGCCGGCACCGGCATCGGCAGCCCGATGCCGCGCAGCGCGGCACGGACCGCGGCGCCGACCAGGATTGCCAGGATGACGATCTGGAACATGTCCTGCGGCGCCTCGCTCCGGCTCTCCGGCGGGGGCGGCGGCAGCGGCTCGCCGTCGATCAGCCGGATCAGGCTGTCGACCGCGTTCCCGATGCCGCCGGCGAAGTCGCCCTGGCGGAAGGCGGGGACCAGCTGCTCGCGCGCGATCCGGCCGGCGGCGATGTCCGGGATCGCGCCCTCCAGCCCGTAGCCGGGCTCGATCCGCGCCCTGCGGTCGCCCTTGGCGACCAGCACCAGCACGCCGTCGTCGACGCCCTGGCGGCCCAGCCGCCATTGGTCGTACACCCGCCTTGCATATTGCTCGATCGTGTCGGCGCCGGTGGTCGGCACGATCAGGATGGCGATCTCCGCGCCCTTGCGCCGCTGCACCTCGGCCAGCCTGTCCTCCAGCGCCTGCCGCTCGGCGGCGGACAGGGTGCCGGTCAGGTCGGTCACGCGGTCGCTCAGCTGCGGCACTGCGACCGGCTGCTGGGCCGCGGCCGTGGCGACGGCCAGGATCAGCAGCCAGCCCGCCAGGGCCAGCCGGTGCAGCATCGCGGCCATGCTCAGGGCTTAGGCGCCGGCGAAGTCCCGAAATCGACCTTGGGCGCGGTCGAGATCGCGGCCTCGTTCTCGACGCTGAAATTCGGCTTGGCGCTGAAGCCGAGCACGCCGGCGATCAGGGTGCCGGGGAAGCGGCGGACGCTGACATTGTACTCCTGCACCGCCTGGATCAAGCGGTTGCGGGCCGTGGCGATCCGGTTCTCGGTGCCCTCCAGCTGGGTCATCAGGTCCTGGAACAGGGCGTCGGACTTCAACTGCGGATAGTTCTCCGTCACCACCAGCAGCCGCGACAGGGCCGAGGACAGCTCGCCCTGCGCCGCCTGGAATTTCTGCAGCGCCGCCGGGTCGTTCAGCGTCTCCGGCGTCACCTGGATGCTGCCGACCCTGGCCCGGGCCTCGGTCACCTGGGTCAGCACGTCCTTCTCCTGGTTGGCGTAGCCCTGCACGGTCTTGACCAGGTTCGGCACCAGGTCGGCCCGGCGCTGGTACTGGTTCAGCACCTCGGACCAGGCGGCCTTGACGTTCTCGTCGCCGGCCAGGAAGCGGTTGTAGGCGCTGCCGCCCCAGATCGCGACCAGCACGACCAGGACGACGACCACGATCAGTCCGGTGAAACGACGCATCCGATCCCCCTCGATCAGCGGAGCGAGCCCGCGGATTGCATCATCAACCCGCAACGGGGACAATCGTGCCTTGGGACCAAGGGACTGGCTTCCCATCAAGGAGTCCCGAATCGCTGCGTTTCGCAACAGGAAATCGGTGCAGGGACCGGCTCTCAGGCCGCGATGGCTTCGGGCCGGCCGACGGCGTTGTGGATCTGCTCGGCCAGCCGGGTCACGGCCGGAGTCCGTGGCCGGGCGCCCCAGGCCAGCGCGATCTCCAGCGCCGGCAGGGGCGGCAGCCGGTCGCGTTCGCCCAGCACCCGCATCCCGTCCGGCAAGCTGCAAGCCACCACCACCGCCACGGCCAGCCCGGCGCGGACCACGGCCAGGAGGCCGACCAGGCTGGGGCTGGAATAGGCGATGCGGTAGGGCCGCTGCGTCGCCGCCAGCGCCTGCAGCGTGACGTCGCGGGCGACGCAGCCCGGCTCGTACAGCGCCACCGGCAGCGGCTCCTCCCGCTGCGGGTCGTGGTCCGGCGAGCCGAACCAGACCAGCGGCTCGCGCCGCAGCAGCTCGCCGTCGCGGCCCGGCCCGCGGGTGATCACCGCCAGGTCGATCTCGCCGGCGGCCAGGCGCCGGTCCAGGAAGGTGGTCTGCTCGCAGATCAGTTCGACCTCGACCTGGGGATGGCTGGCGGCGAAGCGCGACAGGATCGGCGGCAGCAGCGAATAGGCGTAGTCGTCGGGGATGCCGAGCTGGACCCGGCCGCGCAGGTCGGGCTCGACCAGCGCCGCCCAGGCCTCCTCCTCCAGCCGCAGCATGCGCCGGGCGTGGCCCAGCAGGCTCTCGCCGGCCGGAGTCAGCCGCACCTGCCGGCTGCTGCGGTCGAACAGCCGCTTGCCGACCGCCTCCTCCAGCCGCCGCACCTGCATGCTGACCGCCGATTGGGTGCGCCCGACCCGCGACGCGGCCAGGCTGAAGCTGCCGCCCTCGGCGATCGCCACCAGGGTGCGCAGCACGTCGAGATCGAGACGTCTGTCCATGCCGCAAACATAAATCAAATTGATCGATGGTTTCAAATCTATTCGTTTGATTGAAGTCCGGTACGCGCCCAGCTTTCCTCCACCGGATTTGGGAGGCGACCATGGGCGGTGTCGAGGCGGCGGCGGAGCGGCGGACGGGGATTCTGCAGCTCGCTCTGGGCATGGCGGTGGTCGGCACCGTCGGCGTGTTCATGGAGGAATCGGGGCAGGGGCCGATCAACGCGGTGTTCTTCCGCTGCGTCTTCGGGGCGCTGGTCCTGTTGGCCTTCTGCGCCGCCCGCGGCTGGCTGCGCGACCTGCGCCTGGCGCCGCGGCAATGGGCGCTGATCCTGTTCGGCGGACTCTGCATCGTGCTGAACTGGGTCGCGTTCTTCGCCGCGATCCGCCACACCTCGATCGCCTTCGCCACCATCGTCTACCACGTCCAGCCCTTCTGGGTGGTGCTGTCGGGGGCGGTGCTGTTCGGCGAGCGGATCAGCGGCCAGAAGCTGGGCTGGATCGGCATCGCCTTCGCCGGGCTGGCGCTGGCCACCGGCATCGGCGGCGAGGGGGCGGAGCCGGGGCGGCTGCTGGGCGCCGGCCTGGCCGTGCTGGCCTCGCTGCTCTACACCGGCACGGTGCTGTCGACCAAGGCGCTGCGCGGGGTGCGGCCGCATCTGACCGCGATGATCCACGCCACCACCGGCGTCGTGCTGCTGGCGCCCTTCGTCGGCATCGCGGATCTGCCCGCGTCGCCCGGCCCCTGGGGCTGGCTGGCCGGGCTCGGCATCGTCCACACCGGCTTGGTCTACGTCTTGATGTATGCCGCCTATCCGAAGCTGCCGACGCCGGTGATCGCCGTGCTGGCCTTCGTCTACCCGGCCTCGGCGATCCTCAGCGACTGGCTGGTCTACGGCCATCAGCTCGCGCTGGGCCAGGCCGCCGGGATGGGGCTGATCGCCCTGGCCAGCCTGGCGGTGACCCTCGGCTGGCGGCTGTGGCCGGCGCGGCGGGTGGTGCCGGCGGGGTAGGGGCGGGAGCCTGCGGCCCTCGCGTCGCACTTGACGTCGCCCTGGTCCGAGTTCATGATATGTTCCATGAGCAGGATCAAACCGCCTTTCACCGACTTCGTCATCGCGACCGATCCGGAGCTGGTCCGGCTCGAACGACAGATTCGGATACTGCAGGAGGTGGCCGAGATCGACATGGCGGCGGCAGAGGCGCTGTCCAAGGATCCTGCCAGACTTTTGGAGACGGCGGACAGCTTCCTGCGCCTCGCCGAGGAGGTGACCCGGGCGATCGCCCAGGCCCACAGGCTGCGCGAGCGGTATCGCCATCGGCGCCAGAAGCTCGAGGCCGAGCGGGCTCGGCGGCTCGCCCACGCCCGCGCCGCATTCCTGGCCGCCGGCTCGCCGCCGGCGGGCACGCGGCACTAGACTGGCCTCTCCGCCGGGCAAGCAGGGAGGCCGCCATGACCGACTCGCCATCCTCGATCAATGCTGACGGCGTCTCAGAGCCGTTCTCCGTCGAGCGGGTGCCATGGGAGGAATTCGAGCGCGGCAAGCTGGGCAGCCGGTTCCGGGTGCTCAGCAAGTTCGGCGGCGGCAGCCATGTCGGCGTGGCCTATGAGGAGTTGCCGCCCGGCAAGCAGTCCAACATCCTGCACTACCATCTGCTGGAGGAGGAGCATGTCTTCATCCTGGAGGGCGAGCTGACGCTGCGCCTCGGCGACCGCGCCTATCCGATGAAGCCCGGCGACTATGTCTGCTTCCCGGCGGGGCAGAAGGTCGGGCACTGCCTGGTCAACCACACCGACCGGCCCTGCCGCTACATCGTGATCGGCGAGAACAACCCGCATGACGTCGCGGTCTTTCCGGAGACCGGCCGCGTCAGCGTGCGGCTGACCGGCGAGGGCTATCGCAAGTCGGCGGTGATGGATTATTGGGAAGGCACGGACTGAATCCGCAGGCGCCGGACAATGGCGGGGAGGTCGGGCTGTGCTGTTCATGATCATCGAGCGTTTCGCCAACCGCGACCCGGTGGCGGCCTACCGCCATCTGCGCGACGCCGGGCGCGGCCTGCCCGAGGGGCTGACCTATATCGACAGCTGGGTCGAGTCGAATTGCGACCGCTGCTTCCAGCTGATGGAATGCGACGACCTCGCCTTGCTGCAGCAATGGATCCTGCACTGGCGCGGCACCGGGGTCAGCTTCGAGATCGTGCCGGTGCTGCGCAGCGCCGAGACCCGCGCCGTGGTGACGCCGCTGCTCGACCCGCCGGCCACCGGCCCGATCTCCTGAGAGAAGTCCCATGACCAGATTCGACCTGCCCGTGGCCGCCGAATGGTTCCGCAAGCGCGACCTGGGCGGCGGGCTGACGCTGATCGTCGAGCCGCACACCGATGTGCTGATGCGGGCCAACATCTGGCATCTGCGCGGCCGCGACCGCGACCTGCTGGTCGATGGCGGCCTCGGCGTGGCGCCGCTGCGGCCGGCCTTCCCTGAGTTGTTCGAAGGACGGCAGACGATCGCGCTGGCCACCCACACCCATGCCGACCATATCGGCGCGATCTACGAGTTCGAGCAGCGCTGGGTGCACCCGCTCGAGGCCGAGGCACTGGCCCGACCGCGGCCCGGCACGCTGATCTCCGACCAGATCCCGGCGGAGGCGCGGCGGCGCTTCCTGGACGCCGACTACCCGCCGCTTGGTCCGGCCCTGGTCACCGCGGTGCCCCATGCCGGCTACGACCTTCGAAGCTACGCCCTGCAGGGCGCCGAGCCGACCCGGCGGATCGAGGCGGGGGAGGTAGTGGATCTCGGCGACCGGCGCTTCCGGGTGCTGCATGTGCCCGGCCATTCGCCCGGCAGCATCGCCCTGTTCGAAGACGCGACCGGTACGCTGTTCGCCGGCGACGTGATCTATGATGGCCCGCTGCTATATCGCGGCCCGGGCATGGACATCGGCGACTATGTCCGCTCCTTTGCCCTGCTGCGGTCGCTGCCGGTGACGGTGGTCCATGCCGGCCATGACGACAGCTTCGGCAAGACCGGGCTGGACGCCATCATCGATGCCTATCTGGCGCGCTGGCGGACCGAGGGGCTGATCGAGGGCTGACCGCCCGCCGGAACAGTCCGGTGCCACGCCCCGTTTGCCCCGGGGGAGCAGACGAGGGATGCATGGCGGACAAGTGGGCGCGTCAGCGCCAGATCATCCTACGCAGCCTGGCCCGGCGGCTGCTCTTCCTCGCCGGGATTGTCGTCCTCGCCCTCGTCATCGTGCTGGTGCGGTTCGGGCCCTGGGGCTAGCCAATCCCCTCGTACTCCACCGTCGTCATCATGCCGCTCTCCATGTGGTACAGGTGGTGGCAGTGGAAGGCCCAGCGGCCGGGGTTGTCGGCGTCGAAGGCGACGGTCACGGTCTTCCCCGGCGGCACCAGCACCGTGTCGCGCCGGGCGCCGGACAGGGCCTCCCCATCGATCGCCACCACCTGGAAGTGATGGCCGTGCAGATGCATCGGATGGGCCATCATCGACGGGTTGGTCATGGCGATCGCCACCCGCTCGCCGCGCCGCACCGCCAGCGGCGTGTCCTGGCCATGCACCTTGCCGTTGAGGGTCCAGACATAGCTCGCCATGTCGCCGGCCAGCACCACCGGGATGGTCCGGTCGATCGCGCGAGCGCCCAGTGGTTCCGCCGCCGTCAGCCGCGCTTCCAGGGCCAGGTCCAGCGGCGCCGACTTGTCCTCGCCGAGATCGGCGATGCGGGAAATCGCGGCGCCGGGGGCGGCCAGCACCAGCCCGGTGCGCTGCCGGTCGCCCTCGCGCAGCGCCAGCACCGGCAGCGCCCGGCCGGCCGGGACGGTCAGCCGGATGTCCAGCCGCTGGGCGATGGCGATCGGGAAGCGCGTTCCGGTGACCGACACCACCGGCATGCCGTCGACCGCCACCAGCGTGCCTTCGGCCGCGCCGAGATCGATGTGGAAATTGGTCGCCGCCGCGCCGTTGATGACGCGCAGCCGCACCTGGCCGCCGCGCTCGACCCGCACCACCTCCGGGTCCGCCAGGGTCCGGTCATTGGCCAGATAGGCGTCGTATTCGACGTCGTTCAGGTCCATGCCGCCCCCCATGCCCGGCATGTCGTGCTGCACCATCGGCTGCATCGTGCCGTGGCCGCTGTGGTCCATGCCGGCCATGCCCTGGCTGCCGCGCAGCCCGGCCATGATCTCGGCCGGGGCGCGGAAGCTGAAATCATGCAGCATCAGCACCACCTCCTGCTCGTCGCGCCCGGCCTCGGCCGGGTCGGCGACGATCAGCGGCGCCGCCAGCAGGTTCTGCTCCTGCAGCCCGAGATGGGAGTGCATCCAGTTGGTGCCCGGCCGGGCCAGCGGGAAGTCGTAGTCGAAGCCGGCGCCGGCCGGCAGCGGGTCCTGGGTCACGCCCGGCACGCCGTCCTGGCGCCAGGGCGGGGTCAGCCCGTGCCAGTGCACCAGCGACGGCTCCTGGAGCGCATTGGTCAGCCGCAGCCGGAAATCCTCGCCGGCGACGGCGCGCAGGCCCTGGCCGCCATCCGGTCGGATGATGCCGAACACGGTGGCCGGCCGGCCGGCGACGTCGAGGCTGCGGGTGGCGATGGTCAGCTCGGCCGGGTGGGAGGCGCGGGCGATCCGGGGCAGGGCGCCGGCCAGCACGACACTGGCGGCGGTACCGGACAGGAAGCGGCGGCGGGTGATCACGATCGAATCCTCGACTTGGCGGCGTCGACCGCAGCCTGAAGCTTCCCCCTGCCGGAAGGTAAACCGCGTCACGACGTCGCCTTTTTTGTCGACGATCAGGGGGCAAGCCACCCTCGGCCGAAACCCACGGAGCACGCCATGAGCACCGAATCCTCCCGCCGCCATCTCCTCGGCCTCGCCGTGGCCGGTGCCGCCGGCGGCCTCGCCGCCGCCTGCGCCCGCAGCCAGGCCGCCACTCCGGGCGCCATCGAGCCGCAGCCCGCCGTCTCCCAGGCCGAGCTCGACAAGCTGAAAGGGCTGGCCCTGCGGGTGGTCCGCCCGGGCGAGGCGGTGACCATGGACTTCCGCGCCGACCGGCTGACCGTGGAGGTCGACGGCAGCGGCCAGATCCTGCGGGCTTCGATCGGCTAGGAAACGCGATTCCGCTCGTAGTGCCGGCGCGCCTTGTTGCGGTTGCCGCAATCGGCCATCGAGCACCAGCGCCGGCTGCGGTTGCGCGAGGTGTCCAGGAACACCCAGGCACAGTCGGGGTCGGAGCAGCTGCCGACCCGCTCGGCGCGGCCGGAGACCAGCAGCTCGGCCGCGTCCCACACCACCGGCCACAGCGGCTGCTCCAGCGGGTCGGACTCGGACAAGGTCCAGGCGAAGCCGGTCTTGATCGGCGCCAGGCCGGTCCGGGTCGGGGCCCGGGCCAGCACGGCGTTCAGCACCGCGAGATCGTCCGGTGAGGCCGCGGCCGGCGCCGTCAGGATCCGGCCCAGCGCGCCGCGCAGGCCCAGCGCCGTCGCCAGCACCGCGGCCGCGGCCGCGGGGCGCTGCGCCGCCTCCTGCGCCAGCCGCCTGGCCCCGGCCCGGTCGACGATGCCGAGATGGCCAGCCCAGAGGGCGAGCTCGCCATAGCCGGTCAGCCGCTCGCCGCGCTGCGGAACGTCGCCGCGCCACATCTCGGTGTTGACGAAGTCGAGGCTGAGCGAGCCGCCGATCCGCTTCGGCGGCCGCACCGCGTAGGAGGGGGCCTGGGTCTGCATCGCCTCACCATCCTATCGGTTGACTTGGCCGGGGCAAGCCCGGCATCGTCGGATCAACCGGTTCAGGGGTTAGAATATGCCGACAGCCGACTGCGACGGGACGCTTGAATGCCGGCCGGTGGCGCCGGAGCGGCTTGGCGATGTCGAGACCGTGTTCGCCGGCTGCGCCGATGCCGGCCGCTGCTGGTGCGCCTTCTGGCGCCGGAAGCGGACGGACTTCAACGCCGGCACCCGCGACGGCAGCAACCGCGCCTTGTTCCGCGACCTGGTCGAGGCCGGCGAGACGCCGGGGCTGGTCGGCTATCGCGGCGGCGCTCCGGTCGCCTGGTGCGGCGTCGCCCCGCGGGCGGAGCAGCCGCGCCTGGCTCGGTCGCGCAACCTGGCGCCGGTCGACGGCCTGCCGGTCTGGTCGATCACCTGCTTCGTGACGACCAAGGCGCATCGCCGCACCGGCCTCTTGCGCCCGCTGGTCGCGGCGGCGGCACGGCTGGCGCGGTCGCGCGGCGCCCCGGCGCTCGAGGCCTATCCGATCGACGCGGCGCGGCCGCTGGGATCGGGCGAGATCTACACCGGCGTGCTGCGGCCTTTCCTCGACCTCGGCTTCCGTGAGGTGGCGCGGCGCAGCCCGACCCGGCCAATCGTCCGCCTCGACCTGACCAAGGAGAACTCGACATGATCGCACGGATGTGGCGCGGCCCGGTGCCGAAGGCGAAGAAGGACGCCTATGTCGCCTATCTGCGGGAGACCGGCCTCGGCGACTATGCGACGACGCCGGGCAACCGCGGCGTCTGGCTGCTGTGCCAGGACAAGGGCGATGAGGTGGAGTTCGTGACCCTGACGCTCTGGGAGTCGGTGGAGTCGATCAAGGCCTTCGCCGGCGAGGAATACGGCCGCGCCCGCTACTATCCGCGCGACCGCGACTTCCTGACCCGCTTCGACCCGGAGGTCGAGCATTTCGAGGTGATCGACACCCAGGGAACGCGCTAGGCTCGCGACTCGACACCCGCCATCGGGGTTGCCGATGCTGAGAATATATTGCGACTTCAACGACAGCACCGATGACAACCGGTTCTGGATACTCTGGTATTGTCATCGCCCTCTGCAGGAGCAGGTTGCGGAGCTCGACCTCCGGCACGGCGACCGGGTCATCCTCTACCAGGATGTAGATGATTTCGAGGTCGAGGCTGTTCTCCTGTTTGATCAGGAGCATCAAATATTCCTGGAGCCGACGCTGTGCGCGCGGCCCGATTGGGAGACCTCCCGCGACCTGGGTGCGGCGCGGTCCTCGGCCGATTTGGGCCGCGACGAGTCGGCCCGGAGGCCTGCTTTGCTGACGATCGTGAACATCTTCACCATCTCGGACCGGGGGACGGCGGTCTCGATCGAGGGCTACACCAGCCTGCCGATCAGAACGACCCTCACGGCCAGGGTCCACAGGCCCGACGGCTCGGTGCTGGAAGCGAGAGCGTCCAAGGAATACGCGCTCCGTCGCGACGGAGAGAAGACTTGGGAGGATGAGTGTTTTCTCCTGTACGACGTCGACAAGACGGACGTCCCCGAAGGCAGCACGCTCGCCGTGACGGAGTGAAGGCCGCCTGTCGAAGCCAGATCCGCTCATGCCAGGAAGCGGCGGTGATCGGGGCCGGCTCTTGGCAGACAGAGATAAAGGGGGAGCACCATGCCGTTCCATCAAGGCCGCCTGATCGACCATGTCGAGCTGGCGGTGCGGGACCTGGAGGCGAGCCGGCGATTCTATGACGCCGTGCTGAACGCGATCGGCCGCAGCATCACCTTCGAGGGACCGGGCCTCTTCGCGGCGGACGAGCTGGTCGTCGCTGAGGGAGAGGCGATCAGCCATCTCCACCTGGCGTTCCAGGCTGCAGATCGCGAGACCGTCCACCGTTTCCACGCCGCGGGCCTGGCGGCCGGCGGACGGGACAATGGCGGGCCGGGCGAGCGGCGGCATTACCATCCCGGGTATTACGCCGCCTTCTTGTTGGACCCCGACGGCAACAACATCGAGGCGGTGTACCACGGCCCGACAGAGCGGTCGGCCGACTCGGTCGTCATCAACGATGTGGCCCCGAAATGACCACCGACATCCGTCTGCGCCCGATCGCCGAATCCGAGCTCGCGATCTTTGCCGCCACCGCCACCGACCCGGCCCATGCCGAGGCGGTGCATCGCTACGTCGACGACCTGCTGGCCAAGGGCGCGATGCGCCGGGACTGGTGTTTCCTGGCGGAGTGGAATGGGGCTCCCATCGCCCGCATCGCCTTCTGGACCCTGCCGGGGGCGACGATCCCCAGCGACATCGTCCTGTTCGACCTGCCCTGGGCGGCGCCGGAGGCCGAGGCCTTCGGCGCTTCTATGCTGCGGCGGATGGCGGATCGGGCGCGGGCGCTCGGCGCCTATGCGCTGGGCCATGTGCTCGACACGCCGGTTCAAGCGCCGCAATGGCAGGCCGAGCCGGAGCGGCGCCGCGCGTTGCTGGCCGCCAACGGCTTCGAGATCCGCCGCGAGACGGTCCGGTTCGAGCTCGATCCCGCCACGCCCGTTCCGCCGCCGGCCGATGGCCTGGTGTTCCGGTCAATGGCCGAGGTCGGCGAGGCGGCGTTCCGCGCCGCGACCGAGCGGGTCACGGAGGGCACGCTCGACCGCCGCATCGGCGACGAGGACATCTTCGCCGATGCGCAGGGGCTGCAGCACGAGCCGGGCTGGTGGGAGCTGGCCTATGAGCCCGGCGGCGCCCTGGTCGGGCTGGTGATGCCGGCGCTGGCGCCCAGCATGGCGACGATCGGCTATGTCGGCGTGGTCCCGGAGCGGCGGGGGCGGGGCCATATCCATGCGCTGCTGGCGCGCGGCACGGCGACGCTGGCGCGCCTCGGCCGCTGGCCGGTCAAGGCCGATGCCGACACCCGCAACACGCCGATGGCCGACGCCTTCCGCCGGGCCGGCTGGCGCGAATTCGCCATCCGCACGGAGTTCGAGCGGCCGCTGGCGGGCTGACGCCCTTCAGTTCAGAGGTTGGGGCTCGGCCGTCCCGGCGGTCCTCTCATAGGGGCATTGCTGGTTCAGGGCGATGCCGGTCTCCGCCTCCGGGAAGCAGGCGTCTCCATACCGGCCCGCCTCGATCGGCAGGAACTGCGCCGCGCAGTTCAGGGGCGCGACGGTGTCCGGCAACCCGCTGACATCGCAGATCAGGGCGCCGCCCATCCTGACGCCGGTCAGGTTGGCGCCGTCGAACTTCGCATCGGTCAGGTTGGCGCCGCGGAAATCCGCATTGGTCAGGTCGCTGTTCTCGAAGGTCGCGCCGGTCAGGTCGGCGCGGACGAAGATCGCCCCCCGCAGATCGGTCCGGTCGAACCGGGCCGACCGGAAGAAGCCGTCCGAGAAATCGGCCCCGGAGAAATCGGATCTGCGGCCCTCGGCGGGGCCGGAGCCGGGGACCGAGAAGCTGGCCCTGGGGCCGCAGGCGCCGTTGAATCTGGCGTCCACCCCCTTGGCGCCCAGCAACGTGGCCCGGCTGAGGGTGGCGTGCCGGAAATCCGCCCCGCCGAGCTGCGAATCGTCGAGGCGGGCGTCGTTCAGCATCGCGCACCAGAAATCGGCCCCCTGGGCGTTGGCGGTGACGATCTGGGCCCGGCCCAGCTGCGTCCGCAGATACGGCCGCCGGGGCAGGTTGGGGGAGGCGATGTTCTCGCCGGGTGCAAAATCGGCGCCTGTGAGGGAGGCGTTGGCGAAGCTCGCCCGCGTCAGGTTCGACCCGCCGAAATCGACCTTGTCCAGGCTCGCCTGGTAGAAGTTCGCCAGATACAGCTCGGAGGCCGAGAGATCCGACCCCCGCAGGTCGGACCGAATCAGCTGGGCATAGGCCATCGAGGCGCCGCGGAAATACCCGTCCGACAGGTTGAGGAGCGCCTCCTGCGTATAGGGCTCGCATTTGCGCCGGGCGATGACGGACAGTGCGGCCTGGGTGTCCGCGCCGATCGTCGCCTCCTGCGAGGCCTCCTCCCGCCCCCTGCGGCCCGCATCCGCATCGGACGCCGTCGGCGCGAGATGGGAGGAGACGACGGCATGGGCGGCGATGGCGTCCAGCGCCACCCGGTACAGCTGGTCCTGGGCCGAGCGGGCAGGGGAGGCCGCGTCGGCTGCGGTTCCGCCGGCGGACAGGGGGCGCTGGTTGCCGTCGGGGCACAGCTCGTCCGGGCGGGCCCCGCCCATCAGCTGCGCCAGCGCATGGACGCCGACCAGCCGGGTCGAGATGTTGAAGCTCGCCAGGGCCTCGAAGCCTTGGCTGTACTGCTCCTGGCGGCTGTTCGCGGCGCTCTCGCGGGCGGCCCCGGCCACCTGATCTAGGGTGTAAAGCGCGGCGACGACCAGGATCGGGACGATCAGCAACTGCCCGATGTTGCGGCGGTACCGGTCCGAATCCTCGGTCCGCTCCTTGCGGGTTTCGTATCTGTGCTGCGCCGTCAGCAGCACCGGGCCCAGCATCCAGGCGAGCAAGGCCAGAAGCGCCGCGGCCGCGATCAGCGCGACGGCCAAATTCGGACGGCTGCCCAGATAGGTCTCGGCATTGGCGAGCCAGTTCGTCATGACACCCTCCTGGTTGCCGTCTGATCGGGGATGGCGAGCTCAACCAGGTCAGAGACGAATTGTCGGAGGATTTGGTGCATGATCGTCATTCGTTCGCAACAATAATTTCAGATCTGGTTTGACAAACTATAGAAAAGCCACATTTCGTACTCCGGATCGTTGGTGAAGAATCCTGGATGTCCAATGCAGCCTGCGGCAGGTGACGATCGGGTGACGAACTAATCTTATATCACGGTTGCCGGGCCTTGCATCGCGAAAGAAAAATTCGATTATAGGAAAGTAAATTACAAGTTATCTGTATCGGACACTTGGCGAGGGATGCGGTCAATGGGTTTGTCCCGGCGGAGGGCCGGGCGTTGGAGACCGGCCGCGGCCTTTCAGGGGCGGGCCGTCGCGGCCTTGCGGTCGCGGCCGCGCAGGGCCAGCGTGCCGGCGTTCCACGCCACGCAGGCGGCCAGGGCCAGGCCGAGCGCCGCGGCGGAGCCGAGCGGCGGGGCGGCCAAGTGCAGCAGCGCCAGCGCCGGGATGTATCCGACCATGCCGATCAGGGCGTTGGCGAACACCGCCGCGGTGGCCGGGCCGCCGATGCGCGGATGCAGCAGCAGGGCCAGGCTGCCGGTGACCACCGGGGCCAGGGCGGCGAAGCCGGCCGCCGCCGGCCCTAGGGCGCGGCCGATCAGCAGCACCGCGGCGATCAGCCCGGTCACCGCGGCCGCCCGTGCCGGGATGTCCCAGCGCCGGCCGGCGGCCCGCACCGGCGGCGTCGCCGCCAGGCGCCGCAGCGCGATCGGCAGGCAGGCGGCGAAGACGATCAGGTTCAGCGCCACGGCGCCGGGCAGGGTCCAGTCGACCCGGGAGACCAGGGCCGCCGTCACGGCCCAGCCCAGCAGCCCCAGGGGCAGGCTGACCGCCAGGCTGCGCGAGCGGGCCAGCAGCGAATACAGCGTCAGGAACACCGCGGTCGCGGTGTTGACCGCCAGGCTGGCCACGGCGCTGCCGGCGATGAAGGCGGAATCGTGCTCCAGCGCCAGGAAGACATAGGCCGGGCCGACCGAGATCGGCAGCGTCGCGATCATCGCCCCCAGCACCGGCCCGCTGCGCTCGACCAGCAGCGACGCGGCGACCACGATCCCGGCGGCCAGCGCCAGCTTGGCGGCGAACAGGAGCCAGAACGGGTCGATCACGGCGGCGTCCCTTGGGTGTTGATCGAAGGGCAGAAGTTTTAAGCTGAAAGTCCTATCAAAACTGTCATGCCCGGGCTCACATGGGGAGTTTGGTGTCAAGCGGGTGAAGAGGCTATGGCATGGTGTGTCGCCCTGGTTGAGAGGATTAGGGAGTCCGGAAGGCAGGCCTGAGCCGTGTTGGGGAGACGCGGCCGGCGGTGCGGCCAGGTCCAACTCACATACGGTTGCCCGTTGGAGGGCAGT
>NZ_JBQJIK010000009.1:0-122238 GCF_052078665.1 Inquilinus sp. CA228
GCGTAGGGCGGCGCGCCTCGCCGCCCTACGCCGCGAACGGCAGAGGTAAGCGTCAGCCCGCCATCCGGCCGCTGTGCTCGCCCTCGGCGAATTCCTCGATCATCCTGGCGTTGAAGGCCGGGAGGTCGTCCGGCGACCGGCTGGTGACCACGCCCTGGTCGACCACCACCTCGCGGTCATAGACCGTGGCGCCGGCGTTGCGCAGGTCGATCTGGATCGCCTTGTACCCGGTCATCTCGCAGCCCTCGACCACCCCGGCGCTGATCAGCAGCTGCGGCCCATGGCAGATCGCCGCCACCGGCTTGCCGGCCTCGAAGAAGCCGCGGACGAAGCTGAGCGCCTTCTTGTCGGTGCGCAGCCGGTCCGGGCTGTGCACGCCGCCCGGGATCAGGAGGCCGTCATAGCCGTCGGACGCGGCCTGATCGAGCGGCACGTCGACCGGGAAGCTGTCGCCCTTGTCGAGATGCTTGTGGCCGGTCACCTGCGCGGCTTCCGGGCTGACGATGTCGACCCTGGCGCCGGCCTGCTTCAGGGCCTTGACCGGCTCGGTCATCTCCACCTGCTCGAAGCCGTTGGCGACGAGCACGGCGATCCTGCGTCCGTCGAGACGTTCGGTCATGCCACTCTCCATCCTGAGAGGACGGCCGCGGGACGCGCACCATCCACTCAGGCAATGGCCGGCGGCGAAGGGTGGTTCCTAGGCCGCCGCGACCTCGATCAGGGTCGGCTTGCTGTCGTCGAAGGCGGCGGCCAGGCGCTGCGGCAGGTGGCGCGGGTCGTCGACCGCGGCGTAGCCGCAGCCATAGGTGGCGGCCATGGCGTCGAAGGCCGGCGGGTCGATGTCGACGCCCAGCCGGTCGATCCCCGCCTTGTCCATGCCATAGGCGATCTGGCCGAGGCCGCGGTTGTTCCAGACCACGACCGGCAGGCCGAGGCCGAGATCGGCGGCGGTGCCGAGCTCCTGGCAGGTGAAGCCGATGCCGTAATCGCCGGCCAGCGCCACCACCTGCGCCCCCGGCCGCGCCAGCTTGGCCCCGATCGCCGCCGGCAGGGCGTAGCCCAGCGTGCCGAAGCCGACCGGGTGCAGCCAGCCGCGCGGCTGCCGCGCCGGGAACACGACATTGGCGGTGTAGGCGATCTGGGTCATGTCGGTGGCCACCACCGCATCGTCCGGCAGCGCATCGCGCAGCGTCGCCAGGAACGCGAGGTGGCCGGGCTTGTCGCCGAACTCGGCCGCGTCGGCGGCATCGCGCACCGCGGCCAGGTCGCCGGCCCAGACGGCACGGCCGCGCAGGTCGGACAGGGCCGCCGCCAGCCCCTCCAGCGCCAGCCCGGCGTCGCAGAGCAGCGGCACCGCGGGCCGGTGATCGCGCACCAGCACGTCGGGGTCGAGGTCGACCCGGATCAGCGAGCCCTGGAAGCGCAGCGGCGACCAGCGGTCGGTCATCGACAGCTCGGTACCGACCGCCAGCACGACATCGGCTTCGGCGACCAGCCGTTGCCCTTCCGCCGTGCCGATGCGGGCGCCGATCGAATGCGGTCCGTCATCCGGCACGATGCCCTTGCCGGCGATCGAGCAGGCGACGACCGCGCCCAGGCTCCCGGCCAGACGCCGGGCGGCAGCAGAGGCCCCGACGGCGCCGCCGCCGAGCAGGATCAGCGGCCGCTTCGCCCCGCGCAGAAGCCCGGCCGCCTGCGCCAGCGCCGCCGGGTTCGGGGCCGGCGGCAGCAGCGGCGGCAGCGCGCCGGCATCCGCGGGCGCCTCGGCGGTGGCGATGTCGAGCGGCAGCTCGATATAGACCGGCCGCGGCCGGCCCAGCGTCATCCGGGCCAGGCTGAGATCGGCCACGGCGCGGGCCTGGGACGGGTCGACCACGGTGAGGGCGGAGGCGACCAGCCCCTCCATCGCCAGGCGCTGGTTGCGCATCTCGTGCAGCTCGCCGCGGCCGAGGCCGAGATCGGGGCGGGCGTTGACGGTGGACAGCACCACCATCGGCACGCTGTCGGAATAGGCCTGGCCGATGCCGGTGGCGGCGTTGAGCAGGCCGGGGCCGGTGATCAGCACGCAGATCGCCGGCCGGCCGCTGGCCCGGGCATGGCCGTCTGCCATGAAGGCGGCGCCCTGCTCGTGCCGCACGGCGACATGGCGCAGCCCGTTGCGGCCGAGCGCGCGGTACAGCTCGAGCGTGTGCACGCCGGGAATGCCGAAGGCGGTGTCCACGCCGCTGCGGGTGAAGGCGTCGATGATCGCCTGGGCGCAGTTGTCCGCCATGAAAGCCTCTCCGGGATCGCGATTCGGTGCCGGAGAGACTGCCGCGGGCTTGCGCCGATGACCACCCCCGTGACGGCCGCGGCAGGGTCTCGCGGCGCGCCGCGCGCTGGTCAGGGCAGGCCGCCCAGCGTCCGCGACAGCGCCGCCGCCTCGCGCACGGCCACGATCCGCAGGGCGTCGAGCCGGTCGAGATCGAAGCGGCTGCTGGGCCCGGAAATGGCGATGCCGCCGGGCACGGCCCCGCCATTCTCGAAGACCGGCACCGCGACGCAGCGCATGTCGGGCGCGAATTCGAGATCATCATAGGCGTAGCCCTGGGCCCGGACCAGCGCCAGCTCCCGCCGGAAGGCGTCCGGGTCGGTGATCGTCTTCGGCGCCACCTTCGGCAGGCCGGCGGCGATGATCGCCTCGGTCGCCCGGAGGTCCTGATAGGCCAGCAGCACCTTGCCGATCGAGGTGCAGGGCAAGGCGGAGCGGTCGCCGATCTGGAAGTCGACCGTCACCCGCTGGACGCCCTTGGCCCGGAACACCAGGACGGCGGCGTCGCGGTCCAGCATCGAGAAATGCACGGTCTCGCTGGTCTCTTCGGAGATCCGCCGCAGGCACGCCAGGATGTGCCCGGCGCGCTCGTCCTCGCCGACCAGATGCCGCGCCAGCGAGAGGATCTTGAAGCTGAGCCGGTAGTGCTTGGACACGCTGTCCCGCGCCACGTAGCCGGCCTGCACCAGCGTCATCAGCATCCGGTAGACCGTCGCCCGGTCCGCCCCGATGCCTTCCGCCGCCTCGTTCACCGTCACCGGGCGCCGCTGCTCGCCCATGAAGTCGAGCACGGCGAGCGCCTTCAACGCCGTGGCGCTGATGTTCGAATCCGCTTCACCCATTCCCGTCCAGGTCCGTCCGGATGTTCAATACTCGTATATAGCTGTATGAACTCGACCGCAATTTCATATATCGTTGACCGCATTCAAATTTTGATCTACCTCACGGACAACCAGGGACACCGCTGGAGAGCGGCGGCGCCGGCAGGGAGGTAGGCATGGACATGCTGATCGATGGCGGCTGGACGGGTGCGTCGGACGGGGCGGTCGATCCCATCCTGAACCCCGCCACCGACGAGGAAATCGCCACCGTTCCGCGCGCCACCGCCGCCGATGTGGCGCGGGCCGTCGCCGCCGCCCAGCAGGGCCGGGACGCCATGGCCCGCCTGCCGTCCCACCGGCGTTTCGAGATCTTGGAGTCGGTCGCGCGGCGGATCGAGGCCCATCAGGTCGAGCTCGGCCGGCTGCTGTGCCGGGAAAACGGCAAGCGGATCGGCGAGACGACCGGCGAGGTCGGGGTCGCCGCCCGCATCTTCCGCGGCTATGCCGAGGAGGCCAAGCGCATCTTCGGGAAGTCCGTCCCGCTCGACGCCATCCCGGGCCGGGAAAGGTCGCTCGCCATCACCCTGCGCCAGCCCCTCGGCGTCGTGGCCGCGATCGTCCCCTTCAACTATCCGGTCGAGCTGTGGAGCCACAAGGTCGCCGGCGGTCTCGCCGCCGGCAACGCGGTGATCACCAAGACGCCGGAGGACTGCCCGCTCGCCGTCCTCGAGATCAGCCGCTATCTCGAAGAGGCCGGCCTGCCGCGGGGCGCCCATCAGGTGCTGACCGGGGGGCGCGACGTCGGCGAGGCGCTGGTGCGGTCCGATGGCGTCCAGCTGGTGGCGATGACCGGCAGCACCGCCGCCGGCAGGCGCATCCTCGAAGTGGCGGCGCCGACGCTGAAGAAGGTCCATCTCGAGCTCGGCGGCAACGACGCCACCATCATCTGCGACGACGCCGACGTCGCCGACACCGCCGACGCGCTGATCCGGGGCCGCTTCACCTCCGGCAACGGGCAGATCTGCTGCGCGGTGAAGCGCGTGCTGGTCCACCGGTCGATCCACGCGCCGCTGCTCGAGGCGGTCGTGGCCGGGGCAAAGCGGCTGCGGCTCGGCGACCCGATGGACCCGTCGACCGATGTCGGGCCGCTGATCAACCGGCGGAGCGCCGAGCGCGTCGAGGCGCAGGTGAACCAGGCCGTCGCCGACGGCGCGACCGTGCTGGCCGGCGGGGCGCGGCGCGGCAGCTTCTTCGAGCCGACCGTCCTGATCGGCGTCTCGCCCGGCACGCCGGCCTTCGCCGAGGAGACCTTCGGCCCGGTGCTGCCGCTGATCCCCTATGATGATTTCGAGACGGCGCTGACGCTCGCCAATGACAGCCCGTTCGGCCTGCAGGCCGCCATCTTCACCCGCGATCTCCGCCGCGTGATGCGGGCCTATGAGGTGCTCGACGTCGGCACCGTCGTGGTCAACCACACCACCGCGGTGCGGGTGGAGACTCTGCCCTTCGGCGGCAACAAAGGGAGCGGCAACGGCCGCGAGGGCATCCACGACACGCTCGAGCAGATGACCAAGGTGAAGACCCTGCTGCTGCACGAGATCTTCGGGCCGGCGAACTGATGCCCCATCTCGCCGTCCATCACATCGCCAAGAGCTACGACGGCAACCCGGCGGTCCGCGACATCTCCCTGTCGCTCGGCCCCGGCCGGGTGCTGGCGCTGTGCGGCGAAAACGGCGCCGGCAAGTCGACGCTGATGAAGATGCTGTCCGGCGCCACCCTGCCCGACAGCGGCGAGATCCTCCTCGACGGCCGGCCGGTGCGGATCACCAGCCCGGCCGACGCGATGGCGCTGGGCATCCGCACCGTGCACCAGGAGCTGAGCCTGCTGCCGCATCTCAGCGTCGCCGAGAACATCCTGCTCGGCCGGATGCCGATTCGGGCCTTCTCCTTCGTCGTCGACTGGGCCGAGGCACGGCGCATCGCCGGCCGCGTGCTGGCCGATTTCGGCTTTCCCGGAATCGATCCGGGCGCCCTGGTGCGGGCCCTGTCGGTGGCGCAGCAGCAGATCGTGGAGATCGCCAAGGCGCTGGTCGCCGAGCCGCGCATCCTGATCCTCGACGAGCCGACGGCGGTCCTGTCGGCATCGGAGACCGCGCGGCTGTTCGACACGGTCCGCAGCCTGGCTGCCCGCGGCACCAGCGTGCTCTACATCTCGCACCGGCTGGAGGAGGTCTTCACCATCGCCGACGAGATCGTGGTGCTGAAGGACGGCCGGACCGTGCTGGCGGGCGCCGCGTCCGGGCTGGACCAGCCGCGCCTGGTCCAGGCGATGGTCGGCCGGCCGCTGTCGACGGTGTTCCCGGAGAAGGCCGGGCGCCCCGGCGACATCGTGATCGAGATCGAAGGCCTGGGCCGCAAGGGCGCCTTCGAGGACATCAGCTTCGCGATCCGCGCCGGAGAGGTCGTCGGCATGTTCGGGCTGGTGGGCAGCGGCCGCACCGAGATCGCCAAGGCGATCTTCGGGGCGGTGCCGGCCGACACCGGCGAGATCCGGTTCAAAGGGGCGAAGGCGGGCTTCGCCACGCCCGCGGCCGCAGTGCGCGGCGGCATCGCCATGCTGACCGAGGACCGCAAGGGCGATGGCCTGGCGCTCGATGCCAGCGTCCTCGACAATGCGGGGCTCGCGAGCTTCGCCCGCTATTCCCGCCATGGCGTGATCGACGGCGCCAAGCGCCGGGCGCTGGTGGAGGCCAAGATCGGCGAGCTGTCGATCCGGCCGAAGGACACCGGCCGTCCGGTCCGGCAGCTCTCCGGCGGGAACCAGCAGAAGGTGGTGCTCGCCAAATGGCTTCTGGCCGAGACCACCGAGCTCTTCATCTTCGACGAGCCGACCCGCGGCGTCGACATCGCCACCAAGGTCGAGATCTATCGGATGATCCGGGGCCTCGCGGCCGACGGGATGGCGGTGCTGCTGATCTCGTCGGAAATGCCCGAGGTCCTCGGCCTGTCCGACCGCCTGCTCGTCATCCGCGGCGGCCGGCTGGCCGCGGAGCTGACGGCCGACACGGTCCGGCCCGAGACGGTCTTCGCCCATGCCGCCGGCCTTTCGACCCGACCCGCAAGCCCGGAGCGTCCGTCGTGAGCGAAGCCCTGCCTGCCCCCCGGACGAGACCGGTCCGGCGCCTGCGCCGGGCCGACGTCCTGTTCACGCTCGCCGTGCTGGGGCTGGTCGTGTTCGCCGCCGTCGCGTCTGACGCCTTCCTGACCCAGCGCAACGCCGCCAACATCTCCCGCCAGATCGTCACCAACGGCTTCCTCAGCCTCGGCATGCTGATGGTGATCCGCACCGGCGGCATCGACTTGTCGGTCGGCTCGGTGCTCGCCTTCGCCGGGCTGCTCGCCACCGGGCTGCAGGCGCAGATGCACTTCTCGGCCGCGATCGCCGTCGCCATCGCCATGGGGGCCGCGGTCGGGTGGCTGAACGGGTGGCTGGTCGCGCGTTTCGACCTGCAGCCCTTCATCGCCACGCTGGCGACCATGGGCAGCCTGCGCGGGCTCACCTATGTCTATGCCGACACGCCGCGCTACCCGGCCGACGACCTGTTCCGGTCGCTGATCGGCGGGGCGTTCCTCGGCCCTGTCCCGGTCACCTTCCTGGTCTTCGCCCTCGCGGTGCCGGCCGTGTGGTTCTACCTCAACCACACGGTGTCGGGCCGGGCCGCCTTCGCCCTCGGCGTCAACAAGGAGGCCGTGCGGCTGGCCGGCGTCGATGTCGGCAAGCACCTGATCTTCGCCTATGTCGCCTGCGGCGTCTTCGCAGCCATCGCCGGCGTCCTGCTGGCCTCGCGGCTGGGCATCGCCCAGCCCAGCGTCGGCGTCGGCTACGAGCTCGACGCCATCGCCGCCGTGGTCATCGGCGGCGGCATCCTCGGCGGCGGCGGCGGCACGGCATTCGGGGTTCTCGGCGGAGTCCTCGCGCTCGCGGTGGTCGACAACGTGCTGAACCTCTTCAACGTCGATTCCTATTATCAGCAGCTTCTGAAGGGGCTGATCATCCTGGCCGCGGTCCTGGCCAGGCGAAAGAAGGCCTGACCGGCGCCGCCGGTCTCGCCGCAATCACATGACGGGGAGACGCGACAATGAGGATCATGACGGGAATGCGGATCGCGGGCACGGCGGCCTTCACCGCCGCAGCCCTGGCGGCGGGCCCGGCCGCTGCGGAGACCATCAAGATCGGGATGGTGAGCCTCTCGCTCTGTTGCTCCTATTTCGTCGGCATGGACGCCGCCGTGAAGGACGAGGCCAAGCATTTCTCCAATGTCGAGATCCTCTCGACCGATGCCGGGGGCGATGCGGCGAAGCTCACCGCCGATGTCGAGGACCTGCTGAACCGCGGCGTCAAGGCGGTCATCATCTCCGGCGCCTGGATCGAGGCGGCGCCGGCGGCGCTCGAGGAGATCCAGCAGGCGGGCGTGCCGGTGGTCATGGTCGACCGGCTGCTCAAGGGCGGCGCATACACCAGCTGGGTCGGCCCGGACAACCGCGCCATCGGCGAAGGCATCGGCAGCTACATCGTCAAGCGCCTGAACGGAACGGGCAATGTGGCGATCATCCGCGGCGGCCCGGCCGACAACAGCATCGGCTCGAGCCGGACGGAGGGGGTGACCTCCAAATTCGCGGGCACGGGCGTCCAGGCCGTCATCGCGCCCGGCTGGGGCGGCTGGAGCGCCGATGGCGGCTTCAAGCAGATGGAGGACCTGCTGGCCAAGGAATCGGCGATCAAGGCCGTCTTCTGCGAGAACGACTCGATGTGCCTCGGCGCCCAGAAAGCGATCGCCGACGCCGGCCGAAGCGGCGAGATCTTCATCACCTCGGTCGACGGCGAAAAGGGCGCCCTGGCCGAGATCGCCAAACCGGGCAGCAATTACGCGGCGACCGGCCTCAACTCCTCCGACCAGATCGGCCGCGCCGGCTTCCAGCGGGTGATGGCGATCCTGGCCGGCGGCCAATCGGAGAAGGACACCGTGCTGCCCTCGCCGATCATCACGGCGGAGAACGTGGCGAAGTTCTACGACGCGGACAGCAAGTTCTGATCGATGCCGCGGGACGGCCGGTGCCGTCCCGCGGGTTCCTTCCGGCAAGCCGGGCGGCCGGCGCCGCCGGTCAGGCGGTCGCTTCGACCAGCCGGCCGGTGGCGGGGCGCTGGCCGCGGCCGATCGCCAGCACCATGAAGGCGGTGGCGACGCAGATCACCCCGGCGACCAGGAAGGCCAGGAGGTAGCCGTCCATGGCGGTGCGGACCACGCCGGCGCCGAAGGCCGCGGTGGCGGCGCCGACCTGGTGCGACGCGGCGATCCAGCCGAACACCACCGGCGCGTCGTCCTTGCCGAAGGCGTCGTTGGTCAGCTTCAGCGTCGGCGGCACGGTGGCGATCCAGTCGAGCCCGTAGAACACGGCGAAGACCGACAGGCCGTAGAAGCTGAAGCCGGAGAAGGGCAGGTAGATCAGCGACAGGCCGCGCAGGCCGTAATACCAGAACAGCAGCTTGCGGCTGGAGTAGCGGTCGGACAGCCAGCCCGAGGCGGTGGTGCCGATCAGGTCGAAGATGCCCATCGCCGCCAGCAGCCAGGCGCCGGTGGTCACCGGGATGCCCTGGTCGAGACAGGCGGCGATCAGATGGGTGCCGATCAGCCCGTTGGTGGTCAGGCCGCAGACGAAGAAGCTGCCGGCCAGCAGCCAGAAGTCGCGCTTCTTCGAGGCCCGGCCGAGGATGCGGAAGGCAGTGAGGATCGGGTTGCCGGTCGCGGCGGCCGGGGCGGCGCCCGGCGCCTCGCCGAGCCGGCCCAGGCCGACATCCTGCGGCCGTTCCGGCAGCAGCAGGAACACCACCGGGATCATCGCGGCCACGGCGGCGGCGACCACCCAGGCCACCGGCTTCCAGCCGAAATTCTCCGCCACCTCGGCCAGGATCGGCAGGAACACGAGAGAGCCGGTGGCGGTGCTGGCGGTCAGGAGGCCCATGACCAGGCCGCGCCGCTCCTGGAACCAGCGATTGACGATGGTGGCGCCGAACACCATCGCGGCGATGCCGCTGCCGAAGCCGACGAAGATGCCCCAGGTCAGCACCAGCTGCCATTCCTGCGTGATCAGGGTCGAGCCGGAGACGGCGGCGGCCAGCAGCGCCAGGGCGAAGATGATCACCGGGCGGATGCCGAAGCGCTGCATCGCCGCCGCGGCGAAGGGCCCCATCAGGCCGTAGAGGAAGATGTTCACGCCGATGGCGAAGGAGATGGTGTCGCGGCTCCAGCCGAAGGCCTGCTCCAACGGCACGATCAGCACGCTGGGCGTGGCCCGGACGCCGGCGGCGGCGAGCAGGACGAAGAAGGCGACCGCCGCGGCGATCCAACCGTAATGCGCTCGGCCTGACAACAGGCGCGCGACAAGGGCGGTCATCGATGATCCCTTTCCGGATCCGGGGTGGACAAAGGCCGCGCTCAGGCCCAAATGTAACCGATCGGTTCGTCGGTTGGAAAGAGGTACGAACCGATCGGTTACATGTCAAGGGTTTCGCGATGACGGAGACGAGCACCACCCCGATCCCCGAGGCCGCGCCGAAGCGGGCGCGCGACCGGATCTTCGCGGCTGCCGACGACCTGTTCTACCGCCAGGGCATCCGCGCGGTCGGGGTCGACGCGATCGCCAAGGAGGCCGGGGTGGCGAAGATCAGCCTGTACCGCGCCTTCCCGTCGAAGGACGACCTGGTGGTGGCCTATCTCGAGGACCGCAACGCCGTTTACTGGCAGCGCTGGGACCGGGCGTTCGAGAAGCACGAGGGCGATCCACGGGCGCAGCTGCGGGCGATGATGGAATACCTAGCCGACCGCACCACCGCGCCGGGCTATCGCGGCTGCCCCTTCACCAACGACGCCACCGAGTTCCCGGAGCCGAGCCATCCCGGCCGCCGGGTGGCCGAGGCCAACAAGCACGAGCTGCGCCGCCGGATGCTGCAACTGGCCGAGTCGCTCGGCGCCCCCGACCCGAAGGCGCTGGCCGACGGGGTGGTGCTGCTGGTCGAGGGCGCCTATGCGATCAGCCAGACCCTGGGCGGCCGCGACGGCCCCGGCCGGGCCATCGTCTGGGCCGCCGAGGCGCTGGTCGAGGCGCAGCTGGGGCGGGGCGAGAGCGCCTGACCCGGCCTATCGCCGCTCCAGCCCCAGCCGCTTCAGCTCCGTGTCCCGCCGCGGCGCGTCGGAGGCGAGGAAGAACTCGTCGAGCTGCGGCGGCGCCACCCGCGTGCCGGACAGCATGGCGTGGGCCTGGCCGCGGTGATGGATCTGGTGCTGGAACAGATGCGCCAGGATGGCGCTGACCGTCTCGCGATAGGCGACGCCGTCGCGGCGGTCGATCGGCACCACCCGGTCGAGGCCGGCCTCGTCGAGGTCATCGCAGAATTCCACCAGATCGCGGTCGGTCCGGGCCTGGGCCGCGGCCAGGTCGACCGCGTCGGGATAGGGGATCGGATCGATCGGATAGCGCCGGCCGGGGCCCTTCAGGTCGGCCAGATAGGAGCGGTCGACGATCAGGATGTGGTTCAGGGTCCGCCGCAGCGACGGGTAGAAGCCGGTGCGCGGCGCCGCGAACTCCTCCGGCGTCAGCCTGAGGCAGGCGGCATGCAGCCGGGCATTGGCCCAGGCGTTGTTGCGGGCCATCTGGCGGAGATGATCGGCCAGCGAGCCTGGCATGCGCATCCTCCCTTAAGGCATTCTTGGGAAGATCAGCGGCCTTCCCGGTTCCAGACTCCACGGCAGAGGCGCTCGCCGTCCACCTCGGAGTGTGAGACAATAGTGGCATGTTTCGGCGTGTCTTCCAGTCCGCCCGGCTCCGCTCCGCCGCCCGGCGCTATGCCCGGGAGGTCTGGCCGCGGCTGCGGAAGGACTATGGGGCCGGCGAAACCTTTACGGTGGGGCAGATCCGGTCCGCGGCCCGACAGCTGGGACTGCCTGACCGATATCTGCCGATCGGCTATGCCGTCTTCCTGCCGGCGGATGCGTTCGCGGCGCTGGCAGGCCCTGATCCGATCGGAGATCGCGACTCGCTGCGGGCCCTGTTCTGGCAACACGCCGATGTCGGCATCGACTCCGAGGGCTCCGACGGCATCGTCTATCCCATTCCCCGCTATCTGGGCGGCGACCTGCTCCGTTGACGGTCCCCAAGAGGAGCCGGCCGCGAAAACGTCGCAGCCCGCCCCCATGGCGCGTCCTCGGCCGATGTCCTAGCCTTTCCACCCGGCAGCAACGCAGCGGGCCGGAGCGGCATGATCAAGCGCGACCCCTATAGCTGGCGGCAGGATCCGGCGGTGCCGGCCTTCGCCGACGACCGGCCGGTGATCGTCTTCGACGGCCATTGCGTGCTGTGCTCCGGCTGGGCCCGGTTCATCCTGAAGCACGACACCGCGAAGCGGTTCCGGCTGTTGCCGGCGCAGTCCCGGACCGGCCGCGCGCTCTATGTCCATTACGGGCTCGACCCGGAGGATTACGAGACCAACATCCTGCTGGCCGACGGCGTCGCCTGGCTGAAGTCGGAGAGCGTGATCCGGACCGCGCTGGCCCTCGGCTTCCCCTGGTCGCTGGTGGCGGCGCTGCTGGTCCTGCCCTTCGGCTGGCGCGAGCGGCTGTACGGCCTGCTGGCCCGCAACCGCCTGCGCCTGTTCGGCCGCAGCGACAGCTGCATGCTGCCGGTGCCGGGGCAGGAGGACCGCTTCCTGACATGAGCGATGGCCGACTGCGCGTCCTGATCCTGGGCGGCTACGGCACCTTCGGCGGCCGGCTGGCGAAGCTGCTGGCCCATGAGCCACGGCTGACGCTGGTGATCGCCGGCCGGTCGCAGGCGAAGGCGGAGGCGTTTTGCCGGGCGCTGGGCGGCGCGGCCGAGACGGTGCCGCTGGCCTTCGACCGCGACGGCGACGCAGCCGCCGGGATCGCCGCCGCCGGGGCGGACATCGCGGTCGATGCCACCGGCCCGTTCCAGGCCTATGGCGACGCGCCCTACCGCGTGGTCGAGGCCTGCATCGCCGCCGGCGCCGACTATTTCGACCTGGCCGATGGCGCCGATTTCGTCGCCGGGATCGGCCGCTTCGACGATGCCGCCAAGGCCCGCGGCGTCGCCGTGATGTCCGGTGTCAGCAGCTTCCCGGTGCTGACCGCGGCGGTGGTCCGGCACCTCGCCCGCGGCCTGGCCCATGTGGACAGCATCGAGGGTGGGATCGCGCCCTCGCCCTATGCCGGGGTCGGGCTGAACGTGATCCGGGCCATCGCCTCCTATGCCGGGCAGGAGGTGCGGCTGACCCGCGACGGCGCGCCCGCGACCGGTCGGGCGCTGGTCGAGACCCGGCGCTGGACCATCGCGCCGCCGGGCCGGCTGCCGCTGCGCAGCACCCGCTTCTCGCTGGTCGACGTGCCCGACCTGCGGCTGCTGCCGGCGCTGTGGCCGGGGCTGCGCGAGATCTGGATCGGCGCCGGCCCGGTGCCGGCGGTGCTGCATCGCGGCCTGAACGCCCTGGCCCGGCTGGCGCGGATCGGGCTGATCCCGAGCCTGCGGCCGCTGGCGCCGCTGTTCCACGCCGCCATCAACCGGCTGCGCTGGGGCGAGCATCGCGGCGGCATGATCGTGATCGTCCGGGGCCGCGACGCCGCCGGGCGGCCGGTGGAGCGGTCCTGGCACATGCTGGCCGAGGGCGATGACGGGCCGCTGATCCCGTCGATGGCCGCGGCCGCGGTGATCCTGCGCCGGCTGCAGGGCCTGCGCCCCGCGCCCGGGGCCTATGCCGCCACCGAGGCGCTGGAGCTGGCGGACTACCAGCCGCTGTTCGCCGGCCGGGCGATCGTCAGCGGCTGCCGCGAGGTCACGGCCGAAACGACAGGGCAGCCGCTGTACCGCCGCGCGCTGGGCGAGGCCTGGGCCGCGCTGCCGGAACCGGTGCGGGCGATGCATGACCTGACCGGCGACAAGCGGGTCGCCGGCCGGGCCGAGGTCGAGCGCGGCACCGGCCTGATGGCGCGTCTGGTCGCGGCGGTGATCGGCTTTCCCGCGGCCGGGTCCGACGTGCCGGTCGAGGTGACGTTCCGGGTCCGGGACGGCGTCGAGACCTGGCAGCGCCGCTTCGCCGGCCGCGCCTTCTCCAGCACCCAGCAGGCCGGACGTGGCCGCTCCGAGGGGCTGCTGGAGGAACGCTTCGGGCCGGTGCGGGTCGGGCTGGCGCTGGTCCTGGAGGGCGACCGGCTGCGCCTGGTGGTGCGGCGCTGGACCCTGCTGGGCCTGCCGCTGCCGCTGGCCCTGGCCCCCTGCGGCGAGGCCTGGGAAACCGCGGCAGATGGCCGGTTCCGCTTCCATGTCGAGATCCGCCACCCCTGGACCGGGCTGATCGTCCGCTACCGCGGCTGGCTGGCGCCCGAAGGCTGACGCGCCAGCCGCAGCACGGCGTCGAAGACCGGCGTGCCGTGATGGCCGATCTGCTCGACCACGTCGAAATGGTGCCTTCCCGGCACCGCGATCGGCGGGCGGGCCAGGCGCGGCCAGGCCGTCGCCATCAGCGCCGACTGGCGGTGGAACTCCGCCGGCTCGTCGCCGCCGACCAGCAGCTCCAGCGGCGCGCCCACCACCGGCTGCGGCGTCTCGTGCAGGCTCCAGCCCGAGGCCTGTTCCGGCGTCAGGCGGATCAGCTCGTTCATGCTGGTGCGCAACAGCGGCCGCAGGTCGAACACGCCGGAGATCGACAGGCCGCCGGCGAATGGCGCCACGGGCAGGCCGCGCACTGGCCAGTCGGTCGCCAGCATCGCTGCCGTGAGGTAGCCGCCGGCGGAATGGCCGCTGACGATCAGGCAGCGCCGCTCGGCCTCGCCCAGCAGGGTCGTCCAGGCGAAGGCGATGGCCCGGCGGCAGCTTTCGGCGATGCCGGTGACCGTGGTCTGCGGGCACAGCGGGTAGTTCAGCACCACAGTGGTGAAACCGGCCGGCACCAGCGCCGCCGCCGCCCAGGACACCTCGTCCTTGGACGAGGCGCGCCAATAGCCGCCATGGATGAATACCACGGCACCGCGCGGCCGGTCGGCCCGGAACAGGTCCAGCGTCTCGCGCGGATCCGCGCCATAGGCGATGCCGGCCCGGTGCGGCAGCCGCGCCCTCGTCGCCGCGGCGGTCTCCAGCCAGCGGCCGAAGGCGGCGGCCATGTCCGGCACGGTGACCCGCGGGTTGTACTCCCGCTCGCACCAGTCCGGGTCGTCGTAGCGAGGGGCGGTCATCGCCTCACTCCGGCAGCACGGCGGTGGCCTCGATCTCGACCAGCGCTTCCCGCTCCACCAGCTCGACCACCCGCATCACCGCCATGGCCGGGTAATGCGCGCCCATCACCTCGCGATAGGCGCGGCCGAGCGGCTTGAGGTTGGCACGGTAGGCCTCCATGTCGGTGACGTACCAGGTCAGCCGGGCGATGTGCTGCGGGCCGGCCCCGGCCGCGGCCAGCACCGCCAGGATGTTGCGCAGCGCCTGGGCGATCTGGCCGACCATGCCGTCGGCGAAGCGGCCCTCGGAATCCCAGCCGATCTGGCCGCCAACGAAGACCACCTGCCCGCGCCCCATCATGCCGTTGGCATAGCCTTTCGGCGCCGGCCAGCCTTCCGGCTGCAGCGTCACCAGGCCATCGGCGGCCGGCTGATCGATCATCGTCACGTCGCGCATCTCCGCTGATAGGAGTCCACCGCGTCCCGGATGTCCGCCGGGATCGGGATCGACGCCGCCTCGTTGATATTGGTGGTCACCAGCACCAGCCGCCCGACCAGCATCGGCTCGCCCTTGCGATGGCCGTGGAAGGCCAGGCCGATCGAGCTGCGGCCGACCCGCTCGACCAGCAGGGTCAGGCCGAGCACGTCGCCCAGCCGCGCCGGCTTCACATAGTCGCATTCGGCCCGGACATAGCCGAGCCCGACCCGGCGGCGCTGGATGATGTCGGCATAGTCGAGGCCGAGCTCGGCCGCGAACCATTCCTCCACCGCGCCCTGCATCATGGTGAAATAGCGGGCGAAGAAGACGATGCCGGCGGTGTCGCAATGCTCGAACCGGATCGGCTGCCGGACGGCGAAGGCCGCGGCGGGCAGGTCGGCGGCGGTCAGCGGGGCGCGGCGGGCCTCGCTCATGACGCCTTCGCCGTGGTTTTGGGCGCCGGGGCTTCGGTGCCCATGCGGCGCAGCTGGAAGCGCTGCAGCTTGCCGGTCTCGGTGCGCGGCAGCCGCTCCAGGAACTCGACCGCCCGGGGGTATTTGTAGGGCGCGATCTCGGCCTTCACATGGTCCTGCAGCGCCTTGCGGGTCGCGGCGTCGGCCGCATGGCCGGGCTTCAGCACGACATAGGCCTTCACGATCTGGCCGCGGTCCGGGTCGGGCACGCCGACCACGCCGCATTCCTGCACCGCCGGATGGGTCAGCAGCGCGTTCTCCACCTCCGGCCCGGCGATGTTGTAGCCGGCGGAGACGATCATGTCGTCCGACCGCGCCTGGTACCAGAAGTAGCCGTCGGCGTCGCGGCGATAGGTGTCGCCGGTCAGGTTCCAGCCGTCATGGACATAGGCGCGCTGGCGGTCGTCGGCGAGGTAGCGGCAGCCGGTCGGGCCGCGCACCGCCAGCCGCCCGGCCCCGCCTGCCGGCAGCTCGGCGAAGTCGTCGTCGACGATCTTGGCCTCGTAGCCCGGCACCACCGTGCCGGTCGATCCCGGCCGCACCGCGCCGGGGCGGGAGGCGATGAAGATGTGCAGCATCTCGGTCGCGCCGATGCCCTCGGTGATCTCGATGCCGGTGGCGTCGCGCCAGGCCTCGAAGGTGGCGGCCGGCAGCGCCTCGCCGGCCGAGACGCAGCGGCGCAGGCTGGTCAGGTCGCGCCCCGGCCGCTGGCCGAGCATGGCGCGGTAGGCGGTGGGGGCGGTGAAGCAGATGGTCGGGCGGAAGCGCTCGATGCCGTCCAGCAGCTCCGCCGGCGACGCGCGCTCCAGCAGCACGGTGGAGGCGCCGGCGCGCATCGGGAACAGCACCAGCCCGCCGAGCCCGAAGGTGAAGGCCAGGGGCGGGCTGCCGATGAAGCGGTCGGCCTCGTTCGGCTGCAGCACCTGGCGGGAATAGGCGTCGCAGATCGCCAGCAGGTCGCGGTGGTTGTGCATCGTGCCCTTCGGCACTCCGGTGGTGCCGGAGGTGAAGCCGATCAGGCAGATGTCCTCCGCCGCCGTGTCGACCGGCGCGAACCCGGCCGGCACCGTGTCCATCCGCGACTCGAGATCGGCCTCGGTGCCGCCGCCGAAGGCGACGATGTGCTCCAGCACCGGGGCCTGGGTCCGCGCCGTCTCCAGGTCCGGCAGCAGCCGGGCGTCGCAGATCGCCAGCCGCACGCGGGCCTTCTCGATCATGAAGGCCAGCTCCTTGGCGCGCAGCAGCGGCATGGTGGCGACCACCACCGCCCCGGCCTTCAGCGCCGCCAGGTAGCTGGCGACCATCATCGGGTTGTTGGCCGAGCGCAGCAGCACGCGGTCGCCCGGCACCAGCCCGAAATCGCGCACCAGCACCTGCGCGATCCGGTCCACCCGGTCGAGCAGCTCGGCATAGGACCATTCGACACCCGGCGCGACCAGGCAGGGCCGGCCGCCATGCCCCTCGGCGATGTGCCGGTCCAACAGTTCGGCGACGCAGTTCAGCCGCGCCGGATACTGCAGCGCCGGCAAAGTGAAGCGGAACTCCGGCCATTGCTCCCGCGGCGGAAGATTGTCGCGGGCGAAGCTGTCGACATGCGCGCTGTTCGTCTCCATCTCGCCTCTCCCGTTTCTTAGGCCGTCATTCCGTTTCCGCCAGCAGCTGGCGGGCGATGACGATCTTCTGGACCTCGGTGGCGCCCTCGTAGACGCGCAGGGCGCGGATCTCGCGATACAGCTCCTCGACCTTGACGCCGCGGGTGACGCCGAGGCCGCCGAACAGCTGCACCGCCCGGTCGATCACGCGCTGCGCCGCCTCGGTGGCGTACAGCTTGGCCATCGCCGCCTCGCGCGTGACCCGAGCGGCACCTCGGTCCTTGGTCCAGGCGGCGCGGTAGACCAGCAGCGCGCTCGCATCGATCTCGGTCGCCATCTCGGCCAAGGCCGCCTGGCTCAGCTGCAGGTCGCCCAGCACCCCGCCGAACATCCTGCGGCTGCGGGCCCGGCCCAGCGCCTCGTCCAGCGCCCGGCGGGCGAAGCCCAGCGCCGCGGCGCCCACGGTGGAGCGGAACACGTCCAGCGTCGCCATCGCCACCTTGAACCCCTCCCCCGCCCCGCCGATCCGGTCGGCCAGCGGCACCCGGCAGCCCGCGAAGCGCAGCGTGGCCAAGGGATGCGGCGCGATCACCTCGATCCGCTCCGCCACCGTCAGGCCGGGTGCTGTGGCCGGCACCAGGAAGGCGGACAGGCCGCGGGCGCCCGGCGCCTCGCCGGTGCGGGCGAAGACGACATAGTGGTCGGCGATGCCGCCATTGGAGATGAAGGTCTTCTCGCCGTCGATCCGCACCGCATCCGGCCCGTCCGGCATCGCCGTGGTGCCGGTGGCGGCGACGTCGGACCCGGCCTCGGGCTCGGACAAGGCGAAGGCGGCGATGGCGCGGCCGTCGCGGACCGGCGGCAGGATCCGGTCCTTCAGCGCGTCGCTGCCGAACAGGGTGACCGGGCCGGTGCCCAGCCCCTGCATGGCGAAGGCGAAATCGGCAAGGCCATCATGCCGGGCCAGGGTCTCGCGGATCAGGCACAGGCTGCGGACGTCCAGCCGGTCGGACGCGCCGCCATGGCTGGCCGGCACTGCATGGCGCAGCCAGCCGTCCCGGCCCAGCGCCGCCACCAGCCGGCGGCAGGAGCCGTCGACGTCGTGATGGTCGACCAGCCCGGGCAGCGTGGCGCCGGCCCAGGCGTCGAGCTCCACCGCCAGGGTGCGGTGGCGGTCCTCGAAGAACGGCCAGTCGAGGAAGCTGCGGTCGGGCATCGCTAGTTCCCCTCGAACACCGGCCGGGACTTGGCGGCGAAGGCCTCATAGGCGCGGCGGAAGTCGCGGGTCTGCATGCACACCGCCTGGGCCTGGGCCTCGGCCTCGATCGCCTGGTCGACGCCCATGTCCCATTCCTGATGCAGCATCCGCTTGGTCATGGCATGGGCAAAGCTCGGGCCGTCGGCCAGCGACCGGGCCAGCGCCGTGGTCTCCGGCAGCAGCGCCTCGGGCTCGACCAGCCGGTTCAGGAAGCCCCAGCGCTCGGCCTCCGCCCCGTCCATGCTGCGGCCGGTGTAGAGCAGCTCCGACGCCCTCCCCTGGCCGATGATGCGGGGCAGGATCGCGCAGGCGCCCATGTCGCAGCCGGCCAGGCCGACCCGGGTGAACAGGAAGGCGGTGCGGCTGCGCGCCGTGCCGAGGCGCAGATCCGACGCCATGGCCAGGATCGCCCCGGCCCCGGCGCAGACGCCGTCGACCGCCGCCACGATCGGCTGCGGGCAGTCGCGCATCGCCTTGACCAGGTCGCCGGTCATGCGGGTGAACTCCAGCAGCCCGGCCATGTCGCGGTCGAGCAGCGGCGCGATGATCTCGAACACGTCGCCGCCGGAGCAGAAATTGCCGCCGGCCCCGGTCACCACCACCGTCTTCACGGCGTCATCGGCGGTCAGCGCCCGGAAGATGGCCACCAGCTCGGCATAGCTGTCGAAGGTCAGCGGGTTCTTCCGCTCCGGCCGGTTCAGGGTGATCGTCGCCACCTTGCCCTCGACCGACCACAGGACGTGCCGGGCCTGGTAGGCGGAGAGCGGCGGGGCGATGGGGGGCTGGCTCATCGGGACCTCACATCACTTCGCCGCCGGCGACCGGCAGCGCGATGCCGTTGACGCTCGCCGCCTCCGGGCCGGCCAGCCAGGCGACAGCGGCCGCCACCTCCTCCGGCTGGATCAGGCGGCCCTGCGGGTTGCCGCGGATCAGCTCGGCGCGGATCTCGTCCGGGCTGCGGCCGGTCTTGCCCTCGATCCGGGCCACCGCGCCTTGCACCAGATCGGTGTCGGTGTAGCCGGGGCAGACGGCGTTGACGGTGACGCCCTTGGCGGCGACCTCGCGCGCCAGGGCCCGGGTCAGCCCGATCACGCCGTGCTTGGCGGCGCAATAGGCGGCGACATAGGGGAAGCCGGTCAGCCCGGCGATGCTGGCGATGTTGATCACCCGGCCCCAGCCGCGCTCGGCCATGCCCGGCAGCACCAGCCGCGTGGCCTCGTACACCGCGCCGAGGTTGAGGCCGATCATCCGGTCCCACAGCGCCCGGTCGGTGCGGGCGAAGGGCGCGCTTTCCGCCGCCCCGGCATTGTTGACCAGGATGTCGATCGGGGACGCCAACCGGGCGACGGCGGCCTCCAGCTGCTCCGGCTTGGTGACGTCGGCGACGGCATAGGCGTTGGCCTTGCCGGCCGCGACGGTTTCGGCCAGCCGGGATTCGGTCCGGCCCAGCACGGTCACCGCCGCGCCCCGCGCCGTCAGCGCCGCCGCGATCGCGGCACCGATGCCGCTGCCGCCGCCGGTGACCAGCGCATGCTTGCCCTGCAGTCCGCCCTGATCGGCCATCGCATCCTCCACAGAAGATAGTTTAAGCTTGAAACATCTCGACGGCAAGGTCGGGCTTGCCCGCCGGAGCGTCTGGCCGCGTTGTGAACAGACAGTCACAGCATTCACCTAAAATCAGAAGCAATATTTCCATCATCAAGAATCAATTGACTCTCTTTCTGTCAGATGTAGAATTAACATCGATTTCGGCAGAACTATCGAAATCGATTTTCCAATGAATACTATATTATGAACACCTGAGTTTCGTCTGACCTAACCAAGACCCCACTTTCTCCGGACATGATGCCGTCCAGCTGCGCCATCACGGCCGGCCGCCCGGACTCATCCCGGAAGACCTGGAGAACTCTAGAACTCCGATCGAGACCCACCAGTTTCGATCGATCGGATCACTATACCCTTCATCTTTTTTACCTTCGATTTCTGTAATCCCTCTGTAATAGGACACACATCATGACAAACACGCAGAATTTCGTCGACCTGCAGGCCGGCTTCTACAACGCCCTGGCGCAGGGTCTCGGCTATTCGCCCACCGATCCGTTTCAACTCATCCAGCCGTCGCCGCCGCTGGCCGGCGGGCAGGAGGGCGACGAGTTGCTGTGGAACTACCTCAACGCCATCCCGCCGGCGTCGCTGACGCAGAACACCACGGTTTCGGGCGGCAACCAGTTCCTGGCCGATTACCAGGCGGTGATGTCGGCGCTGCAGGCGGCCCCGAACAACTTCCAGTCCACCATCGGCGATGCCTGCTTCAACACCTATCAGCAGGCGCTGGCGGCCGGCGACGTGAAGCCCGGCCCGATGAACTTCCGCAACTGGGCCCTGTACAACGGCACCTGCTCGGGCGTCGCCGTCTCCGGCGCCTCGGCCCTGGCGGCGGCCATGCTGGACCCGATCTTCGCGGCCCAGATGAACGTCCTGCCCTACAAGCCGGCGGGCACCGAATCGGTCACCTTCGTGCCGGGCTACCAGAAGCTGGTGGCGCTGCTGAAGAAGGCGCCCAGCCGCGCCTTCAGCGTGTCGGCCGGCGACTGGAACACCGATGTCTCGAAGACCTGGACCGGCGGCTCAGACAGCGGCTTCTTCGGCCTCTGGGGCGGCAGTAGCTCGGAATCGACGCTGAGCCAGAAGTTCGCCTCCAGCTCGGTGTCGCTGTCGGCCAGCTTCGCGCATGTGCTGCC
Organism: Inquilinus sp. CA228; assembly: GCF_052078665.1. NCBI lineage: Bacteria > Pseudomonadati > Pseudomonadota > Alphaproteobacteria > Rhodospirillales > Rhodospirillaceae > Inquilinus > Inquilinus sp. CA228. Next base: position 20,951 of record NZ_JBQJIK010000009.1, read on the forward strand.
CTTCAACGCCACGCCGGGCGACTGGTACAGCTCCTCGGCGCTCGGCCTTGCCTACAACAGCCCGAACGCGGCGCCCTGGAACCCGGCCAACCCGATCAACTGGAACAAGACCTTCGGGCCGCAGGGCAACATGCAGCGCTTCGCCGTGAACCTGCTGATCGCGGACCAGATGGAGATCACGGTCTCCTCCTCGGCCTCCTACAGCACGCTCGAGCAGACCGAGATCCAGCAGAATACGAGCCGGGGCCTGTGGCCGTTCTACGCCAGCGGCGGCGGCAGCAGTTCGTCCACCAGCGTCTCCTTCGACTCGTCCGGCGAGATGCAGGTCAAGATCACGAGCCAGCCGAACGCCCCGGTCGTGATCGGCTGCAACGTGCTGTCTGCCGGCGTGTATCTCGGCCATGAGGCCGCGGCCGCGAAGGTGCTGGCCCGCACCTTCTATCCGGACCGCTGACGCGCGGCACTGAGCAAGACGGGCCGCCGCGGCGTCCGGCACGACGCCGCGGCGGTTCAAATCTTTCTCCGAGCCAGCAGCCCCGACGGGAAGGACTTCATGACCTCGTTCGACGAATTGCAGGCCCACTTCGCCGCGGCCGAGCTGGCGGCGCTGGCACATCCTGTCCCGCGGGGCCGCGTGCTGCAGCCGGCCCTGCCCCTGCCGACCGACGACGACCAGGCGCTGTGGTCGCTGTTCGACGCGATCCCGCTCGGCTCGCCGATCTACGCCGCCTCCGGCACCCGGTTCTTCACCGCCTATTCCGCACTGATCGGCGCCCTGGTCGCTGGGACGAACCCGCTCGACCCGATCGCCGCGGCCAAGCGGCGGCTCGCCGCCTGGGGATCGAACCCGCCCGACTGGAGCATCGGCTGCGCCGGGCTGCTGAAGCTGCTCAGATCCGCCCCGACCCTGGCCTTCCCCTTCACCAGCACGGCCGTGCCCGAGCCCGGCTTCTGGGGGTTGTGGACGGAGAGCCCGACGGCCGGCGGGCCGAGCGCGCAGTTCGCCTCCGGCGACGTCTCCGCCGACCTGTCCTTCGCTCATGCCCTGTCCTTCGCGCCGACGCCGGGGGACTGGTACGTGTCCTCCGCCCTCGCCCTGGCCCATGCGACCAGGAGCGGCCCGCCCTGGCCGAGCGGGTCCGACGTGACCTGGGACGCCACCTTCGGGCCGGACGGCACGATGCCGCGCTTCCTGGCCGGGCTGAGCGTGGTGGCGGAGATCGATGCCCGATCCGCCTCGACCGCCATCTTCAGCCCGGCCGACCAGGCGCTGATCCGGTCGAACGCGACGCTCGGGCTGTGGCCCTATTATCTCGGCGGTGCGGGCACGAGCGTCGGCTTCGACGGGGCGGGGCGGATCACGATCAGGACCACCAGCGAGCCGAAGCGACCGGTGGCCATCGCCGCCACCGTCCTGGCCGCAGGCGAGTACCTGGCCTGAGCTCCTACCCCTCCGCCGGCTCGGTCAGCCCCAGCTGCTGCAGCAGCCGGGCGAGATAGGCGCGCAGATCCTCGGCGGTCGGCGGCGCCGGATCGAGCAGGAGGCGGTGCAGCATGGCGCCGCCCATCATGTCCTGCAGCATCGCGGTGTCGGCCGAGGCCGGCAGCTCGCCGCGCGCCTGCGCCCGGTCGAGCAGCACCCCGAAGGCCTCGCGCCGCGGCTGCAGATAGGTCTCCCAATAGATCGCCATCAGCCGCGGATGGCTCTGCACCGAGCCGATCAGCCGGGCCAGCAGCTTGCGGTTGTCCGGGCTCGCCATCAGCTCGGCCCCGGCCTCCATCATCAGCCGCAGCATCCGGCCCAGCGGCATCTCGGCGAAGTCGCGGAAATCGGTGACGCCCATGTCGCGCTCGGCATTCTCGCGCACCCGGCCCATCGCCTGGGCCAGCAACTCCTCCTTGGACGACCAGCGGCGGTAGATCGTGGTCTTGCCGACCCCGGCCCGCTTGGCGATGCGCTCGATGCTGGCGCCCTCGACGCCATGATCCAGGAACAGCGCCAGCGCCGCCTTCAGGATCGCCTCCTCCGCCGCCTGGCTTCGCGGCCGCCCCGGCGCCCGCTTTCCCCCGGTTTCCGCCGTCGTCACATCGAGCCCTCCAAGCCTTCGCCCGAATCATATATCGAAACGATACTGTCTCGTATATATATTCTCGCCGACTCGCCGCTTCCGGAGCCGCAGTTGAAGACCGTCCGCATCCTGTCCGTCGTCCTGGTGCTCGCGCTGATCGCCGGCGCCGCGTTCTGGCTGTTCGGCCGCCCCGCCGCCGTCGCGACCGCCGCGCCCAGGCGCGGCGAGGCGGCGCAGATCGTCTACGCCACCGGCGTGATCGAGCCGCGCATCTGGGCCAAGGTGACACCGATGGTCCAGGAACGGATCACGGCGATGTGCGACTGCGAAAGCGAGCCGGTCGAGCCCGGCGCGGAGCTGGCCCGGCTGGACAGCCGCGAGGCCGAGGCGACGCTGGCCGAGCTGAAGGCGCGGCACAAGCTGGCCTCGGCCGAGCACGACCGGCAGCTGGTCCTGGCCGGCCGCAATGTCGCCAGCGTCCAGGCGCTGGACCAGGCGCGCAGCGAGCTGTCGCAGCTGGAGGCGCTGATCGCCGGCCAGACCGCCAAGCTGGAGAACTACGTCCTGCGGGCGCCGATGCGCGGCCTGGTGCTGCGCAAGGACGGCGAGGTCGGCGAGATCGTCGACCCCGGCACCATCCTGTTCTGGGTCGGCGAGCCGAAGCCGCTCTGGGTCATCGCCGACGTCAATGAGGAGGACATCCCCCTGGTCGCGGTCGGGCAGAAAGCGCTGCTGCGCGCCGACGCCTTCCCGGGCCAGGCGCTGCCGGCCACCGTCGACAGCATCACGCCGAAGGGCGACCCGGTGGCCAAGACCTACCGCGTCCGCCTGGCCCTGCCGGACGACACGCCGGTGCGGATCGGCATGACGGTCGACGTCAACATCGTCAACCGGACGGTGCCGAACGCCCTGCTGGTCCCCACCGAGGCGGTGGCCGGCGACGCCGTCTTCGTGGTCGATGGCGACAGCCGGGCCCGACGCCGGACGATCGCGGCCGGCATCCGCGGCATCCGGGACATCGAAGTGCTGTCCGGCCTGGCCGAGGGCGACCGCGTGATCAGCCCCTTCCCCGAGGCGCTGGCCGACGGCGCCCGGGTGGCGCCGGAGGGCTGAGCCATGCGGCTGCTGCTCGACCTCGCCGTCACCCACATCATCGGCCGCGGCCGGCAGACCCTGGTCGCGATCCTGGGCACGGCGCTGGGCGTCGGCTTCTCGATCGCCATGGCGGCGCTGATGCAGGGCGGCGAGGATGATTTCGTCGCCCAGCTGATCGACACCATGCCGCATGTCCAGATCACCGACGAGCGGCGGACCGCGGCGCGCCAGCCGGCGGAGGACGAATTCGACGCGGTCGCGATCGCCGGGCTGCGGCCGCGGGACGACCGGCGCGGCATCCTGAACCCGACCGCGGCGGCGGCGGCGCTGACTGCCTGGATCCCAGGGCGGATGTCGAAGAGCCTGAAGACCCAGGGCGTGGTCCGCTATGCCGGGCAGGACATCGGCATCAGCATCTTCGGCGTCGAGCCGCGGCAGGAAGCGCGCGTGTCCTCGATCGCCCAGGATTTCCGCCAGGGCAGCTTCGATTCGCTGATCGCCGGCGGCAACAACATCGTGGTCGGGGACGGCCTGGCGAAGCGGCTGGGGGCCGATCTCGGCACCACCGTCACCCTGGTCTCCGCCACCGGCCAGAGCCGCGCGGTCAAGATCGTCGGCCTGTTCCACACCGGGGTCACCGCCCGCGACGAGGGCGAGGGCTATGTCCTGCTGAAGATCGCGCAGATCCTGGGCGAGCGGCCGAACGCCATCAACGAGATCCGGCTGAAGCTCGATGATCCGAACGCCGCGCCGGCGGTGGCCAAGCGGGCCGAGGCGCTGATCGGCTACAAGGCGGTGGCCTGGCAGGAGGCGAACGAATCCCTGCTGGAGGCCTTCGTCATCCGCAACATCATCATGTACACGGTGGTCGGCGCCATCCTGCTGGTGGCCGGCTTCGGCATCTTCAACATCGTCTCGACCATCACCCATGAGAAGGCGCGCGACATCGCCATCCTGAAGTCGCTCGGCTTCGAGGCGCGGGACATGCGCCGGCTGTTCCTGCTGGAGGGGCTGACGCTCGGCCTCGCCGGGTCGCTGGCCGGCTGGCTGCTGGGCTTCGCTTTGTGCTTCGGCCTGTCGCAGGTGGAGCTGCACATCTCCGGCGGCACGGTGGGGCGCGAGATCACCAAGCTGCCGCTGACCTGGAGCCCCTGGCACTACCTGATCGCCGCCGGCTTCGCCCTGGCCGCCGCCGGCATCGCCGGCTACCTGCCCGCCCGCCAGGCGGCGAAGCTGAACCCGGTCGACATCATCCGGGGGGCGACATGAGCGCGCTCATCGAAGCCAAGGGGCTGACCCGGGTGCTGCCGGAGACGGTGCCGGTGACGCTGGTCAAGGACGTGTCGCTGGCGATCGGCGAGCGCGAGCTGGTCGCCGTCACCGGCCCTTCCGGCTCCGGCAAGTCCTCGCTGCTCTATCTGCTCGGCCTGCTCGACCGGCAGACGGGCGGGGAGCTGCGCATCGCCGGACAGGATTCGGCGGCGTTGAACGAGCGCGGCCGGGCCCGGCTGCGGCTGGAGTCGATCGGCTTCGTCTTCCAGTTCCACTTCCTGCTGCCGGAGTTCACGACGCGCGAGAATGTCGAGATCCCGATGCGCAAGCTCGGCCGCCTCGGCGCCCGGGAGATGCGCGAGCGGGCGGATGCGCTGCTCGACGCGCTCGGCCTCGCCGACCATCGCGGCAAGCGGCCCGACCAGCTGTCCGGCGGCCAGCGCCAGCGCGTGGCGGTGGCCCGGTCGCTGGCCAACGACCCGCCGCTGCTGCTGGCCGACGAGCCGACCGGCAGCCTCGACTCGCACAGCTCGGAGCAGGTCTTCGCCATCCTCTCGGCCCTGGTGCATGAGCGCGGCAAGACCGTGGTGGCGGTGACCCACGATATCGACCTGGCGGCGCGTATGGACCGGCGCATCCACCTGGTCGACGGGGTCGTCACCAGCGACGAGAAGAACGGCGGGTAAACTCGTTTGCCGTTGCCGGCAGATGCTGTGCAGCCACCGCGCCTCAGGGCGCCGCTTCGTCCCGAGGCGGCCGGACCAGCACCCGCGCCGCGTCCGCTCCTGCCGCCAGGATGCGATCCGACAACGCGCTCCCCTCGACGGCACGGGCGAGCTGGAGCGCGCCGATGAGCGTCGCGAAGACACCCAGCACGACGCCCTCCGGATCCCGGGTCTGCGTCGGCAGAGCCGCCGACACCTGGCGCACCAGGGCGAGGAAGCGTTCGGCATAGAGTCGGCGCGTCTCCGGCGGCTGACGCGCAAGCTCCGGCAGCAGCGCCGCCGACGCACAGCCGGTTGCCGGATTATCCCGATGCTCCGCCGACAAATAGGCCGCGACGGCCGCCTCCAGCCCGCCGGCGGCCAGGACATCCCGCAGTTGGTTCGACTGCGCCTCCAGGGCCGCGGCCAGGGTTTCGCGGACAAGCTCCTCCTTGGATTGAAAGTGCGGATAGAAGGCCCCGTTCGTCAGCCCGGCGTCGCTCATGATGCTTGCGACTCCGGACCCGGCGATGCCGCCGGACCGGAACCGTTCGGAGGCGACCTCCGTGATCCGCCGGCGCGTTGCGTCCTTCCGACCCTTCTCGTAGCGCATGGCTTTGCCTTGGGCTGCCTATTGAATTATGATCATAATGTGATTAACTGACCATAATGCAATCGGCCGCCACTGGCCAGGCTTTGTGGGTTTGGAGCATTGATGACCGCACATTCGGGAAAGACCGCGATCGTGACCGGAGCCTCCTCCGGCATCGGTCGCGCCAGCGCCGAGGCGTTGGCGCGAGCGGGGTTCGCCGTGTTCGGGACAAGTCGCCGGACGACCGGCAACGGCCCGGCCGGTGTGTCGATGCTGGCCTGCGACGTGACCGACGACGAATCCGTCGACACCCTGGTTTCGACCGTGATCTCGCAGACCGGACGGATCGATGTTCTGGTCAACAACGCCGGCATCGGCCTGATCGGCGGGGCCGAGGAATCCTCCATCGCCCAGGTCCGCGCCCTGTTCGACGTCAACCTGTTCGGCACCGTGCGCGTGACCAACGCGGTGCTGCCGTCGATGCGGCGGCGCGGCCATGGGCGGATCATCAATATCGGCTCGATCCTGGGGCTGATCCCCGCGCCGTACTCCACCCATTATTCGGCGACCAAGCACGCGCTCGAAGGCTATTCGGAATCGCTCGACCACGAAGTCCGCGCCTTCAACATCCGCGTCTCGCTGATCGAGCCGGCCAACACGCGCAGCGGCTTCGAGCAGAACGCCCTCGAGCCGGACGCCATGCTGGCGGACTATGACCGGGCTCGGGCCGACGCCGGCGCGCTGACCAGGGAAATGGTGAGCACGGGCGACGACCCGAAGGTGGTGGCCGATGCGGTGCTCAAGGCTGCGACCGACGCCCGCCCGCGGCGGCGCTACACCGCCGGCAAGGTCGCGCGGCAGGTCAGTCTGCTGCGTCGGTTCGTGCCCGCGGAGATGTTCGACAAGAGCCTCCGCAAGCAGCTGCGCCTGCCGGCCTGAACCCTTTGGCGGCCGCAGCATTCGAGAACGGCAGGAAGACAATGTCATGAAGGCCTTCATCGTCGATCGCTATGGCCGCGCGGACAGCGTGCGGGCCGGTGAGATGCCGGAACCGGAGCTGCGCGAGGACGACGTGCTGGTTCAGGTTCACGCCGCCGGCGTGAACGCCCTGGACAACAAGATCAGAAGCGGCGAGTTCAAGCTGATCCTGCCCTTCCGCCTGCCGCTGATCCTGGGCAACGACGTGGCCGGCGTCGTGGTGCGGGTGGGATCCCGGGTGCGGCGCTTCAAGGCCGGCGACGAGGTCTATGCCCGGCCGCATCACAATCGGATCGGCGCCTTCGCGGAATTCATCGCGATGAACGAAGCCGACGTGGCGCTCAAGCCGAAAGCCCTGACCATGGAGGAAGCGGCCTCGATCCCCCTCGTCGGCCTGACCGCCTGGCAAGCATTGATCGAAAGAGCCGGGCTGAAGAAGGGACAGAAGGTTCTCATCCACGCCGGCTCCGGCGGCGTGGGAACATTCGCCATTCAGCTGGCCAAGCATGTCGGCGCGACCGTGGCGACGACGGCGAGCGCTGCGAATGCCGATCTGGTGAGACGCCTCGGCGCCGATATCGTCATCGACTATAAGAAGGACGATTTCGCCAGGACCCTGAGAGATTTCGATGTGGTGCTCGACACCCAAGGCGGAGAGGTTCTCGAGAAATCCCCGCAGGTGCTGAGGCCCGGCGGCAAGGTGATCGGCATCGCCGGCCCGCCCGACCCGGATTTTGCGAACGACATCGGCTCGAACCGGCTCGTCGGGCTGGTGATGCGCTTCCTGAGCCGCAGGATCAGGAAGGAAGCACGGCGTCGTCACGTCAGCTATTCATTCCTCTTCATGCGGGCCGACGGAGACCAGTTGCGGGAGATCGGCGCTCTCATTGATTCCGGCATCATCCGGCCGGTCGTGGATCGGGTTTTCCCATTCGAAGCGACCAAAGAGGCTTTGGCCTATGTCGAAACCGGACGGGCAAAGGGCAAGGTCGTGATCAGGGTGCGATAAAGACGGCTTCCGCACATGCCGACGCTGCAGCCGTCCCCCCTCTTTCCGGCGGTGACGTTGCCCGTCCGGTCACAAACCCGCACCGAATCACCCGCCGCATCGGCTATGGTCGCCGCCATGCCGCCGATCATCACCGTCTCGAACCTGTCGAAGACCTATGCCTCCGGCTTCCAGGCGCTGAAAAGCGTCGACCTGGAGATCCGGCGCGGCGAGATCTTCGCCCTGCTCGGCCCCAACGGCGCCGGCAAGACCACGCTGATCAACATCGTCTGCGGCATCGTCCGGCCGGGCGGCGGGACGGTGTCGGTCGACGGCCACGACATCGTCAGCGACTACCGCGCCGCCCGGTCCCGCATCGGGCTGGTGCCGCAGGAGCTGACCACCGACGCCTTCACCACCGTCTGGGCCACCGCCAGCTTCAGCCGCGGGCTGTTCGGCAAGCCCGCCAGCCCGGCCCATATCGAGAAGGTGCTGAAGGACCTGTCGCTGTGGGACAAGAAGGACAGCAAGATCATGACGCTGTCCGGCGGCATGAAGCGCCGGGTGCTGATCGCCAAGGCGCTGGCGCATGAGCCGCAGATCCTGTTCCTGGACGAGCCCACCGCGGGGGTGGATGTCGAGCTGCGGCAGGACATGTGGCGGCTGGTCCGCGCGCTGCGGGACCAGGGCGTGACCATCATCCTGACCACCCACTACATCGACGAGGCCGAGGAGATGGCCGACCGAATCGGGGTGATCCGCAAGGGCGAGATCATCCTGGTCGAGGACAAGGCCGAGCTGATGCGCAAGCTTGGCAAGAAGCAGCTGACGCTGCAGCTGCAGAGCCCGCTGGACGCCCTTCCCGACACGCTGGCCGCGCATCAGCTGTCGCTGTCGGCCGACGGCACCGAGCTGGTCTACACCTACGACACCCAGGGCGAGCGCACCGGCATCACCGCGGTGATGCAGGCCCTCGCCGATGCCGGAATCCGGTTCAAGGACCTCCGCACGAGCCAGAGCTCGCTGGAGGAGATCTTCGTCAAGCTGGTGAGCGAACGGCGATGAACCTCTACGCGATCCGCGCGATCTACATGTCGGAGATGGCGCGCACCGGGCGCACCCTGATGCAGAGCATCCTGTCGCCGGTGATCTCGACCTCGCTGTACTTCGTGGTCTTCGGCGCGGCCCTCGGCTCGCGCATCGAGGAGATCCACGGGGTCAGCTACGGCGCCTTCATCGTGCCCGGGCTGATCATGCTGTCGCTGCTGACCCAGAGCATCTCCAACGCCTCGATCGGCATCTACTTCCCGAAATTCATCGGCACGATCTACGAGCTGCTGTCGGCCCCCGTCTCCTATCTCGAGATCGTCGTCGCCTATGTCGGGGCGGCCGCCACCAAGTCGATCGTCCTCGGCGTCATCATCCTGGCCACGGCCGGGCTGTTCGTGCCGCTGCAGATCCTCCACCCGCTGTGGATGCTGCTGTTCCTGGTGCTGACGGCCGTCACCTTCAGCCTGTTCGGCTTCATCATCGGCATCTGGGCCGACGGGTTCGAGAAGCTGCAGGTGATCCCGCTCTTGATCATCACGCCGCTGACCTTCCTGGGCGGCAGCTTCTACTCGATCTCGATGCTGCCGCCCTTCTGGCAGACCGTCGCCCTGTTCAACCCGGTGGTCTACCTGATCAGCGGCTTCCGCTGGAGCTTCTACGGGATCGCCGACGTCAACGTCGCCGTCAGCCTGGCCATGACCCTGGCCTTCCTGGTGGCCTGCCTGGCCGTCGTGGCCTGGATCTTCCGGACCGGGTACCGCCTGAAGTCCTAGGAGCGGCCCGTCCGCGGCAATGCCGCCATGACTTAATTCCGGTTAACATCTCCGGGGACGATGGCAGGGTGGCCGCAACCGGGCCGGGGGTAGGCCCGCGCGATGGAAGGATTCGCCATGCCTGAGCGTTCACGGCGGCCCGTGCTGTGGCTGCTGCTCCTGCCCTATATCGGGCTCCTGTGGGTGCCGTTCTACAATGCGCGGGAGCCGGAGATCCTGGGCTTCCCGTTCTTCTACTGGTACCAATTCGCCTGGGTGCCGCTGACCGCGCTGATCATCTGGATCGCCTACCGGAGCGTGCGCCATGACGACTGAGCTGGATGTCGTCGCCCTCGCCGTCTTCGCGTTCTTCTTCATCCTGGTCACCGTCATGGGCTTCCTGGCCGCCCGCTGGAAGCGGGGCGAGACCATGGCCCATATCGACGAATGGGGGCTGGGCGGCCGGAAGTTCGGCACCTGGGTCACCTGGTTCCTGGTCGGCGGCGATTTCTACACCGCCTACACCGTGATCGCGGTGCCGGCGCTGGTTTACGCGGTCGGCGCCTACGGCTTCTTCGCCCTGCCCTACACCATCATCGTCTACCCCTTCGTCTTCCTGGTGATGCCGAAGCTGTGGAAGCGGGCCAAGGAGCACGGCTACGTCACCGCCGGCGACGTGGTGTTCGGCCAGTACGGCTCGCGCGGGCTGGAGCTGGCGGTGGCCATCACCGGCGTCCTCGCCGTCATGCCCTACATCGCGCTGCAGCTGGTCGGCATGGCCGCGGTGATCAAGGCGCTGGGCCTGACCGGCGAGCTGCCGCTGGCGATCGCCTTCATCATCCTGGCGCTCTACACCTATTCCGCGGGGCTGCGGGCGCCGGCGCTGATCGCCTTCGTCAAGGACATCATGATCTACATCGCGGTGCTGGCCGCGGTGGCGCTGATCCCGTGGGAGCTCGGCGGCTACGGCGCCGTGTTCCACGCGGCCAACGAGGCCTTCAAGGCCAAGGGCGCGGGCGGCATCCTGCTCGGCGACAGCCAGATGGTGGCCTATGCCTCGCTGGCCCTGGGCTCGGCCCTCGCCGCCTTCATGTACCCGCACACCCTGACCGGCATCTTCGCCTCGGCCAGCGTCAACACCATCCGCAAGAACGCGGCCCTGCTGCCGGCCTACACCCTGCTGCTCGGCCTGCTGGCGCTGCTCGGCTACATGGCCCATGCCGCGCATCTCAACGTCGCCAGCCCGAACGACGTGGTGCCGGCGCTGTTCCAGACGCTGTTCCCGAGCTGGTTCGCGGGCTTCGCCTTCGCCGCCATCGCCATCGGCGCCCTGGTGCCGGCGGCGGTGATGAGCATCGGCGCCGCCAACCTGTTCACCCGCAACTTCTGGAAGGCCTATGTCGACCCCGGAATCAGCCATGCCGGCGAGGCGCAGGTGGCCAAGCTCACCTCGCTGGTGGTCAAGGTCGGCGCGCTGCTGGTGATCGTGTTCCTGCCGACGCAGTTCGCGCTGGACCTGCAGCTGCTCGGCGGCGTCTGGATCCTGCAGACCCTGCCGGCGCTGGTGTTCGGCCTCTATGTCGGCTGGTTCCAGGCCCCGGCGCTGCTGGCCGGCTGGGCCGTCGGCTTCTTCGGCGGCAGCTGGATCGTCTGGCAGGACGGGTTGAAGCCGCTGCACGCGCTGAGCTTCGGCGGCAGCACGGTCACGGTCTATGCCGGGCTGCTGGCGCTGGCCGCCAACATCCTGGTCGCGGTCGTGGTCAACCTGGTGGTGGCGCCGCGGGTGGCGCGCGCGGCCTGATCCGCTGGGCGGGGCAGGGCTACTCGGCCTTGCCCCGCCCCCGTGGACGGGTGGCTTCGGCCACCGACACCTTGGTGCGGCCGAGCAGCTCCATCAGCCGCTCGATCTCGCCGGTGCCGAGCCCGGCCGTCATCTCGGCCACCCAGTCGCCATGCGCCGCGGCCATGGCGGCGAACTGGCGCTCGCCCTCTTCGGTCAGGCGGATGACGTGCTTGCGCCGGTCCGCCTGCGACTGCTCGCGCGCCACCAGCCCGCCCTCGACCAGCCGCTCGACCAGACCGGTCATGTTGCCGTTCGAGACCATCAGCCGCTGGCTGAGCTCGCCCAAGGTCAGCCCCTGGCGCATCTTGTACAGCTGCGCCATCAGGTCGAAGCGCGGCAGGGTGGTGTCGAAGCTCTCGGCCAGGCGGCGCCGGACCTCGCGCTCGATCATGGTGGTGCAGGTCAGCAGCCGCAGCCACAGCCGCAGTTCGACGCGATGGTCCTTGGGCCGGTCGGCGACCGCGGTCTCGGCATCGATCATTCTACTGTCCTGAACACGGCCGGTGGCCACCTGATCTGCTTTAAGTTTAAAGTATAACCGCGGCCGGCGCAGCCCCCGACGCCAACGAGCCCTCGTCGACCGGTCCCGGAACGATCGCCCATCGACAGCGGGCCCGGTTTCGATGAGGATGGAGGGGAACAGGGGGATTTCACGCACCGCCATTTGAGATGCGCATTCATGGTTTCGTGCTCGGGCTGATGCTGGCGTCGCCGGCGGCCCTGGCCTCCCCGTCGCCCCTCACTCCCGAGGGGCCGGGCCACTCCGACATCCTGGCCATCACCACGGCAGGCCCCGAGGCAGAGCTGCGCGGCCTGCGCCTGACTGCCGACTCCGGGAGTGCCGAGGCGCAGATCCGGCTCGGCTATCGCTACGAGGCCGGCGACGGCGTCGACCGGGACCTCGCCGAGGCGGTCCACTGGTACCGGCTGGCCGCCGAGCAGGGCAGCGCCCGCGGCCAGGCCTATCTCGGCGACATGTACCGGGACGGCGCCGGGGTGGCCCAGGACGATGCCGAGGCGGTGCGCTGGTACCGCCTGTCGGCCGCCCAGGGCTACGACCGCGGCCAGACCTATCTCGGCTACATGTACCAGGACGGGCGCGGCGTCGAGCGCAGCGAGGCCGCTGCGGTGCGCCTGTACCGCCTGGCCGCCGAGCAGGGCTACACCCCGGCCCAGAACAGCCTCGGCACCATGGTCGAGAACGGCCGCGGCGGACTCCTGGATACTGCCGCCGCGGCCTATTGGTACGGCCGCGCGGCGGGGTCCGGCTCCGCCGTCGGCCGGCGCCTGCTGGGCAACCTGTACTATTCCGGCCGCGGCGTGCCGCAGGACGATTTCGAGGCGGTGCGCCTCTATCGCCTCGCCGCCGAGCAGGGCGATGCCGAGGCCCGCACCAATCTCGGCTGGATGTACGAGGTCGGCCGCGGCGTGGCCGAGGACGAGGCCGAGGCCGCCCGCCACTATCGCCTGGCGGCCGATCAGGACCTGGCGCGGGCGCAGACCAACCTGGCCTTCCTGTATGCCGGCGGCCACGGCGTGGCCCAGGACGATGCCGAGGCGCTGCGCTGGTATCGCCGGGCGGCGGCGCAGGGCTATGCTCGCGCCGAGGCCGAGCTCGGCTCCATGTACGACCATGGCCGCGGCGTGCCGCAGAGCGACGACAAGGCGATGCGCTGGTACCGCCTGGCCGCCAAGCAGGGCTATGCCGAGGCGCAGAACGGCATCGGCATCCTGTACGACACCGGGCGGGGCGTGGCCCAGGACGATGCCGAGGCCGCGCGCTGGTACCGGCTGGCCGCCGACCAGGGCTACGCCCACGCCCGGAGCAACCTCGCCTGGATGTATGAGAGCGGCCGCGGCGTAACGCAAGACCTGGCCGAGGCCGCCCGCCTGTATCGCCTCGCCGCCGACCAGGGCATCGCGCGGGCCCGGACCAATCTCGCCGATCTCTATCGCGGCGGGCAGGGCGTGCCGCAGGACGACGGCGAGGCCATCCGCTGGTATCGCCTGGCCGCCGAGCAGGGCTATGCCCGCGCCGAAGCCAACCTTGCCTGGATGCATGAGCGCGGCCGCGGCGTGCCGGAGGACGATGCCGAGGCGGCACGCTGGTATCGCCGTTCGGCCGAGCGGGGCTATGCCTATTCCCAGCTCAATCTCGGCCTGATGTACGAACAGGGCCGTGGCACGGCGCAGAACGACGTCAAGGCGCTGCGCCTGTACCGCCTCGCCGCCGACCAGGGCGATGCCGAGGCCGCCTTCCATCTCGGCTGCCATTTCAAGACCGGGCGCGGCGTGGCGCAGGACGATGCCGAGGCGCTGCGCTGGTTCCGCATCGCCGCCGAGAAGGGCAACCCCGAGGCGCAGAGCGAGCTGGGCATCGCCTATGAGACCGGCCGCGGCGTCGCCCGCGACGAGACCGAGGCGGTGATCTGGTTCGCGCGGTCGCTGGCGGAGGAGGACGACGTGCCGCGATACGCCGCCGCGCTGCTGGGCGCCCGGTCGCCGACCGCCAAGGTCGCGGCGGCGCTGCGGCTGCTGGCGACGCTCGGCTACGCCTCCGACGATGCCGCCGAGGCCTTCCGCCGCGCCGAGGGGCTGCCGCCGTCCGACGGCGTCGACGACGCGCTGCTGATCGCCCTGGCCCGGAAGGCGCGGCAGGCCGGTCCTTCGTCCTGAGGCGGAATTCATGTAACCGCCGGCCGGGTGCGGGCGTACGGGTCTCTCGAAGGGGACGTCGACGCTCCAGCGAGGACAGCATCATGAAGCGCAGCGCGATCGCGGGCCTGGCCCTGTTCGCAGGCCTGGCGGCCCTGCCGGCCATGGCCCAGAGCCAGCCCCAGCAGCGCATCCGCGGCATCATCGAGGCGATGGACGGGCCGGTCATGACCATCGCCGCCCGCGGCGGCAGCACCGCGACCGTCACCCTGGCCGATGACGCCATGGTGCGGACCATCGCCCCGGCCGACATCCGCGACATCAAGCCCGGCAGCTATATCGGCAGCGCCGCCATGCCGCAGCCCGACGGCAGCCTGCGGGCGCTGGAGGTGCAGGTGTTCCCGGAGAGCATGCGCGGCGTCGGCGAAGGCCAGCACCCCTTCGACCTGCAGCCCGGCAGCACCATGACCAACGCCACGGCCGGCGACGTCGAGGGCACCGACGGGCGGGTGGTGACGCTGCGCTACCAGGGCGTCGAGACCAAGCTGGTGGTGCCGCCCGGCGTGCCGGTGATCACCTATGAGCCGGGCAGCCGCGACCAGCTGACCAAGGGCGCCCATGTCATCGTCAGCGCGGTCAAGGCCGACGACGGGTCGCTGGTCTCGCACGCGGTCCAGGTGGGCAAGGACGGGCTGGTGCCGCCGATGTAGGTCCCGCGCGCCGGGCGGAGCGTCAGACCAGCTTGCTGCGTCCGAGCTCGACCTTGAGATAGGCGTAGAAGACCGGCGCCGCGATCACGCCGGGCACGCCGAAGGCCGCCTCCATCACCAGCATGGCGATCAGGATCTCCCAGGCCCTGGCCTGGATCTGGGTGCCGACGATCTTGGCGTTCACGAAGTATTCGAGCTTGTGGATGATGACCAGGAAGGCCAGCGACCCCAGCATCACGTAGACCGACAGGCTCAGGCTGATGATCGAGATGATGGTGTTCGAAATCAGGTTGCCGATCACCGGCAAGAGTCCGACGACGAAGGTGACCACGATCATCGTCTTGGTCAGCGGCAGGTGGATGCCGAACAGGGGCAGAATTCCGGCCAGGTAGATCGCCGTCAGCAGGGTGTTCAGGGCGGAGATCCGCACCTGGGCGAAGACGACGCGGCGGAACGACAGGGCCAGGAGCCGGGCCCGGTCCGCCATCGCCCGGGCCAGCGGCCCGC
Organism: Inquilinus sp. CA228; assembly: GCF_052078665.1. NCBI lineage: Bacteria > Pseudomonadati > Pseudomonadota > Alphaproteobacteria > Rhodospirillales > Rhodospirillaceae > Inquilinus > Inquilinus sp. CA228. The sequence continues at coordinate 36,166 of NZ_JBQJIK010000009.1, forward strand.
GGCCCGGCCGCTCCGTCAGGTCGGCGATGGCGATCATGCCGCCGATCACCAGGCCGATGACGATATGGACCAGGATGCGCCCGACATCGGTCGTGATCTGCAGCAGGTCCCGCGCATGGTCGCGCAGGGACTGCGCCAGCGTGGTGTCGAGGTCCTGCCCGCTGGCCGGGATATAGGCGACGATCCAGGGCGGCAGGCGCTGGCTCGCCTCCTCCACCGCCTCGGCCATCTTGCGCATCACCGCGACCAGCCCCTCCTGGCGGGTGGTGAGCAGGGAGATCAGCTCGATCACGCCGAAGATCACCGCCAGGCTCAGCACCGCCGTCAGCAGGCCGAGGGCGATGATGCGGCCGATGTTGTGCATGGCGCCGAAGCGGCGGAACACCGGCGCCACGGCATGCACCAGCTCGTGGATCAACAGGCCCGCCAGCAGGGCGGCGAGCAGCCCGAACCACAGGCTGCCGAGCAGGGCAAGACCGGCAAGGATCTGGGCCGAAATCTCGATGCGGCGCTCCCGGGGGGCGGGATGCACGGCGGCAGGGACCACGGCCGGAACGTCCTCGCCTCGGCCGGGCTGAAAATTCATGATGGGAAAGCCTGTTCTCTACGGTGTGCGCGCAAAAGGATCGTCCCCCCGACTCCGGACCCTTGCCGGACAAATGTCAATCAAACGCTGCCAACATGATGGCAGCGTGGATTGAAGCCTCGGGACCGGCAAGGCCCGGCCTTGGTTCCCTTTTTCCGTCGGCCCTACAGCTTGTATGCCGCCTTCGGCAACCGGTAGGCGAGGTCGACCGCGACCTCCGCCGCCTCGTCCTCGTCCAGCCGGTGCTCGGCCACCAGCTGCGCCAGGTAGCGGCAGTCGATGCGCCGGGCCACGTCGTGCCGGGCCGGGATCGACGGGAAGGCGCGGGTGTCGTCGTTGAAGCCGACGGTGTTGTAGAAGCCCGCTGTCTCGGTCGCCAGCTCGCGGAAGCGCAGCATCCCCTCCGGGCTGTCGAAGAACCACCAGGGCGGGCCAAGACGCAGGGTCGGGTAGTGCCCGGCCAGCGGCGCCAGCTCGCGCGCATAGGTGCTCTCGTCCAGCGTGAACAGGATCACCGACAGGTTCCGGTCATTGCCGAAGCGGTCGAGCAGCGGCTTCAGCGCCCGGACATAGTCGGTGCGGGTCGGGATGTCGGCGCCCTTGTCGCGGCCGAATTCGCGCTGCAGCGTCGGGTTGTGGTTGCGGAACGAGCCGGGGTGGATCTGCATCACCAGCCCGTCCTCGAGGCTCATCCGCGCCATCTCGGTCAGCATCTGGGCCCGGAACAGCTCGGCGTCCTGCGGCTCGAAATGGCCGGAGACGATCTTCTCGAACAGCGTCACCGCCGGCACCGGGTCGAGATCGGCCGTCGCCGCGGTCGGGTGGCCGTGATCGGTCGAGGTCGCGCCCATCTCCTTGAAGTAGGCGCGGCGGTTGGCCAGGGCGGCCAGGTAGCCGCGCCAGGAATGCGTGTCCTCGCCGGTGATCTCGCCGAGGCGCTGCAGCCCCTCGCGGAAGCCGTCGAACTCCGGGTCCACCACCGGGTCGGGGCGGAAGGCGGTGACCACCCTGCCCTTCCAGCCGCTGTCGCGGAGGACGCGGTGGTGGTCGAGCGGGTCGAGCGGCGATTCCGTGGTGGCGATGACCTCGAGGTTGAAGCGCTCGAACAGCGCCCGGGGGCGATAGTCCGGCCGCGCCAGCCGCTCGGCGATGCGGTCGTAGATCCGGTCGGCGCTGGCCGGGGTCAGCCGCTCCTCCACCCCGAACAGGGTCTCGAAGGTGTGGTCGAGCCACATCCGGGTCGGGGTGCCGCGGAACAGGTGCCAATGCTCGGCGAAGCGGCGCCAGATCGCCCGCGGATCGGCCTCGACCGGGCCGCCGTCGCGCCGCGCCACGCCGAGATTCTCCAGCCGCACGCCCTGGCTGTAGAGCATGCGGAAGATGTAGTGGTCCGGGATGATCAGCAGCGAGGCCGGGTCCGGGAAGGCCTCGTTCCGGGCGTACCAGGCCGGGTCGGTGTGGCCGTGCGGGCTGATCAGCGGCAGGCCGGCGACCTCGGCATAGAGGCGACGGGCGATGCCGCGCTGGACGGGGTCGGAGGAGAACAGACGATCCGGATGCAGGCTCATGCGACGGCCTTCGGCTGCGGGCGCCAATCGGCGTATTTGGGATGGTCGCGGCCGATCGGCAAGTCGACGGCCACGCCAGTCTCCGCAGAATGGAACAGCGCCGTCGCCAGTTCCAGCGACCGGCGCGCGTCGTCCAGCGTCACCGGCAGCGGACCGCCGGTCTCCAGCGCCTTGTGGTAGCGGCCGAGCTGGCCGGCGAAGCGCGACGGCACCGTCTCCCACTCCGCCAGCGCGCCCTCGATCCGCTGGGCGATCTCCGGCGAGGCCGGGGTGATCTGCCACGGGGCGTCGCCCGGGGCATAGGGCTGCAGCCCGCTCTCGAAGGTGACGTTCTCGAAGCAGAAGCGCAGCCGGCTGATCTCGACCTGCGAGCCGAGGGTGGCGGCGAGCGAGACCAGCGCGCCGCTCTGCATCGCCACGCTGGCCACGGCGCAGTCCTCGACCTCGATCGGGTTCACCCGGGTCGCGGTGCGGCAGTAGACCGAGGCCACCGGCCCCAGCAGATAGGTCATGATGTCATGCGAATGGATGGCATGGGTCAGCAGCACGCCGCCCAGCTCGGTGTCGAGCCGGCCGCGCCAGGGCACCGAATAATATTTGGCGCCGCGGTTCCAGGCGGTCTCCACCGTGGCGAGATAGGGCTTGCCGGCGATGCCGGCCTCGACGATGCGCTTGGCCTTCTGCAGCCCGTCGCCGTAGCGGTACTGGAAGATCGGCATCACCCGGCCCGGCGCCTCGGCCTCGGCCTTCACCACCCGGTCGAGATCGGCCAGCGACCCGACCAGCGGCTTCTCGCACACCACCTGCTTGCCGGCGTCGAGCGCCGCCAGGATCTGGCCGATATGCACGGTCGGCGGGGTGCAGATGTCGATCACCTCGATCTCCCGCATGCGCAGGATCTCGTCGAAGCGGGTGGTCCGCACCGGGATGTCGAACTCGTCGCCGATCTCGGCCAGGCGCTCCGGGTTCAGGTCGCAGATCGCCTCGACCCGGAACTTGTCCGGGTGCTCGGCATAGCCTTCGGCGATGTGGCCGCGGCCGACGCCGAGGCCGATCACGGCAACGTTGCGGATCGCCATTCCTACGCCCTCCGTCCGGCGGTCGCTTCCGCCATCGCTTGCGCCGTCAGCGCCAGCTCCATCGCCTTGAAACAATGCTCCTGGGTCATCGCCGTCTCCGTCCGCTCCAGCACGTCGGCCACCAGCTGCCGGCCGAAGGGCAGCTCGACGCCGCTGCAGTCGATCCGCTGCAGGCCCTTCTGGTCGACCAGGATCAGGTGGTCGGTGCCGGGCTGGCCGGTCGGGTCGACATATTTGCGCAGCTCGATATAGCCCTCGGTGCCGAGGATGGTCAGCCGCCCGTCGCCCCAGGTCGGCAGCCCGTCCGGCGTGAACCAGTCGATCCGGATGTAGCCGGTGGCGTCCGGGCTGCGCAGCAGCGCCTCGCCGAAATCCTGCAGCTCCGGCGTGCCCGGATTGCCGCGGTTGGCGACCGCGGCCGAGGCGACCTCGACATCGAGCGTGCCGGCGAAGAACAGGAACTGCTCGAACTGGTGCGAGGCGATGTCGGTCAGGATGCCGCCGTAGCGCGCCCGCTTGAAGAACCAGTCCGGGCGCGTCTTGGCATTGAGGCGGTGCGGCCCGAGCCCGACGGTGTTGATCACCTTGCCGATCGCCCCGGCCTGCACCAGCTCGCCCGCCTTGACGGTCGACCGGGTCTGGAAATGCTCGGAGTAGCAGATCGAGTAGATCCGGCCGGTCTCGGCCTGCACCCGCCGCACCTCGGCCAGCTGCTCCAGCGAGGTCATGCCCGGCTTGTCGGAGAGATAGTCCTTGCCGGCCTTCATCACGGCGATGCCGAGCGGCGCCCGGTCGGCCGGGATGCCGGCCGAGGTGACCAGCCGGATCGACGGGTCCTCCAGGATGGCGCGCGGGTCGGAGACGCGCTTCGCCTGCGGGTAGCGGGCCTGGAACGGGCCGGCGAGGTCGTCCTCCGGCGCGTGGAAGGCGACGAACTCGCCCCCCGCGCCGAGCAGCGCGTCGACCTGCCCGAAAATGTGGTTGTGGTTGATGCCGATGGCGGCGAAGCGGATGGTCATGAGAGGTCCCGGGTCAGCGTTTGAGGCCGGTGGTGGCGACGCCCTCGATCAGAAGGCGCTGGAAGAACAGGAAGAACACGAACACCGGCAGCAGGGTCAGGACGGACATGGCGAACAGCGCGCTCCAGTCCGACTTGCCGGTGGAATCGACGAAGTTCCTGAGGCCGAGCTGGACCGTGTAGGAGCCCATGTCGTTCAGGTAGATCAGGGGCGCGAAGAAGTCGTCCCAGGTCCAGATGAAGGAGAAGATCGCCGCCGTGGCCAGCACCGGCTTCGACAGCGGCAGGATGATCTTCCAGTAGATCTTCCACGGGCTGCAGCCGTCCATCATCGCCGCCTCGTCCAGCTCGCGCGGCAGGCCACGGAAGAACTGCACCATCAGGAAGATGAAGAAGGCGTCCGAGGCGAGGTACTTCGGCACCACCAGCGGCAGGAAGGTGTCGACCCAGCCGAGCTGCAGGAACAGCACGTATTGCGGGATCAGGGTCACGTGATAGGGCAGCATCAGCGTGCCCAGCATCAGCGCGAACCAGAAGTTGCGCCCCGGGAAGCGCAGCCGGGCGAAGGCGAAGGCGGTCAGCGAGCATGCGAAGACGTTGCCGACCACCGACAGCCCCGAGATCACCGCCGAGTTCCAGAAGAACTGGCCGAAGCTGATGTCGAGCCCGCTCCAGCCCCGGACATAGGCGTCGAGGCTGAAGCTCTCCGGCCACAGCGAGGCCGAGGAGAAGATCTGGCTGTCGTCCTTGAACGAGCTGGCCAGCATCCACAGCAGCGGATACAGCATCGCCACCGAGGCGGTGCAGAGGGCGATGTGGATCAGCAGCGACCGCGACAGCGGGCGGCGGGCCGGATCGCCGAGAGCGATGTCACTCATCGTAATGCACCCAGTAGCGTGCCGAGAGGAAGGAGAAGGCGGTGAACAGGGCGATGATCACGACCAGCACCCAGGCCAGCGCCGAGGCGTAGCCCATGCGGAAATTGCTGAAGGCTTCCTGGTACAGGTACAGGGTATAGAACAGGGTGGAGTCGATCGGCCCGCCCGTGCCCTCGCTGATGATGAAGGCGGGGGTGAAGGCCTTGAACGCCTCGATCGTCTGGATCACGGCGTTGAAGAACACCACCGGGGTCAGCAGCGGCAGGGTGATGCGCCAGAACTGGTGCCAGGGCCGGGCGCCGTCGATCGCCGACGCCTCGTACAGGTCGCGCGGGATCTGCCGGAGGCCGGCGAGGAAGATGATCATCGGCGACCCGAACTGCCAGATGCTGAGGATGACCAGCGTCGACAGCGCGTAGTTCGGGTTGGAGATCCAGCTGGGGCCCTGGATGCCGACCAGCGCCAGGGCCTGGTTGATCAGCCCGTTGCCGGCGAAGAGCTGCCGCCACAGCACGGCGATGGCGACGCTCGCGCCCAGCAGCGACGGCAGGTAGAACAGGGCGCGGTACACCGGCAGGCCGGAGATGCCCTTGTTCAGCATCATCGCCACGCCGAGGGCGAAGGCCAGCTTCAAGGGCACCGCGAACAGCACGAACAGGAAGGTGACCTTCATCGAGGACAGGAACTTCGGATCGGCCGTGGCGATCCGGACGTAGTTCGCAGCCCCGATCCAGCGCGGATCCTGCAGCAGGTCGAAATCGGTGAAGGACAGGTAGAGCGAGACCAGGATCGGCCCGGCGGTCAGGCCGATGAACCCGATCAGCCACGGCGTCAGGAACATGTAGCCCGAGAGCGTGCGCGAGGTCAGCCGCCGCCTCCCCCGCGCCCGTTCCACCCTGCCTGAGGCCTGCACCGCAATGCTCATGTCGTCACCCGCGATCGATAATGCTGTTGGCTTCGTCGACGAACTGCTTGGCGCCCTCGGCCGGCGACGACTGCTCAAACCCGACCTGCTCGTTGATCCGCTTCAGCAGGAAGTTGATCTCGCCCGCACCCTTCGGCGGCGACGGCGGCAGTTCGCCGACCTTGTCGGTGACGAAGCTGATGTAGTCCAGCATCGCCCGGCTGAGCTCGTCGAGCGTCGGCGCCACCGTGTCGCGCAGCGTCTTCGAGGCCGGCACGCCACGCTCGACGCCCAGCACCTTCCCGGCCTCGGGGTCGGTGACGTAGAAGTTGGCGACGCGCGCGGCCTCCTCGGCATTCTGGCTGCGGGCCGCAATGCTGAACAGCATCGACGGCTTCATATACTGCCCCGGCTTGGAGCCCGGGCCGCCGCTCGGCTGCATCGTCAACTTCAGCTTGGTCTTGCTCAGCACCTGATGCGCGACCAACTGGTTCGAATTGGTCTGGATCGAGGCGGCATGCCCTTGAGCCAGCATGTTGGTCTCCGGCGTCTGCTTGTCCAATGCCTGGATGTCGGCCGGCGGAATCGCCTTCTTCTGGCGCAGCTCGTGCCAGAAGCCCAGCCACCCGGTCACGTCCTGCACGTCGAAGGCGGGCTTGCCGTCGGCGGTGTAGAGGGCCTTCCCCTGCTGCCGCAGCCAGCATTCGAGCGCCGCTTCGATGCCACCGCTATCCTCGATGCCCCAATATCCGTCGCGCTTGGAGGCCTGGGCGACCCTGAGCGACCAGTCGCCGTACTCCGCCCAGGTCCAGTCCCAGTGCGGTTCCTCGACCCCGATCTGCTGCAGCGTCTCGGCGTCGTAGACTTTGGTGGTCGAGTTGACGCCGAGATTGATGCCGTAGAGCTTGCCCTCGACCCGGCCGCAATCGATCGCCGGCTTGCCGAAATCCTCGATCTTCAGCACCGACGGCATATAGTCGTCGAGCGGCAGCAGCGCGCCGCGCCGCGCATATTCGACGATGTAGCGGTAATCCATCTGGATCACGTCGGGCGCGTTGCGGCCGGCGGTCTGGGTGGCGAGGCGCGGCCAGTAGTCGGACCAGCCCAGCGTCTCGCCATTGATCGACACGCCCGGATGTGCGGCCTCGTACAGCTTGTTGACCTTGCTGGTGCGGTCGGCCCGCTCCTTGGAGCCCCACCAGAACATGCGCAGGCGCTTGTCCTGCGCCAGCGCCGGCATCGACAGACCGGAGGCGGCCAGCCCGCCCAGGGCGGCGCCCGCCTTCAGCACCTGTCTGCGGTTGGTGATCAGCGTCGCCATCTCGTGTTCCTCCTGTCGTTCGCGCCTCTTCTCTCCGAAGGCGCTGATGTTGCCCGTGTGTCAGTTGCGGCCGCGGACGGCGGTGGCCCCGCCGGTGCCTTCGGGCAGCGACATGATCCGGTCGGGGATGAAGTCGATGTCGTCGGATATGGGCCGATCCAGCGCCACGAGCCCAGGCGCGATCGTCACGCGGGCCTTGGCGAGACCGGCGGCACCGATCCTGCGTCCCAGGGCGGGCCTGCGGGTCAACCGCAGCGGCGTCATCGCGTTCCTCCTGATGCCTTGCCCCGTCGGTCGGCCCGTCGGTCGGCGAGGCGTTGCAAGCGGTGGTCGGTTGGTGCCTGAGGCAGACCTTCGACCGAAGGCCGGCGAGACGATGTTATAACCAGTTGGTTACAAGCTAGATCGATGCGATGATGGCTGTCAACACGAACCCCGGCAGCGACGCCGCGTCGCCTCCGGCCCTGATCGAGGCCGCCACACCGTGAGCATCAGCGACGAGACCATCGACGCCCCGACGGAAGATAAGCCGAAACGCCCCGCCACCAAGGCCGTGCGCGACCCGGAACGCACCAGCGCGGCGATCCTCGCCGCCGCGGTCAGGGAATTCATGGAGAAAGGGTACAGCGGCGCGCGCATCAACGAAATCGCCAAACGCGCCGGCGCCAACAAGCGCATGCTGTACCATTATTTCGGCGACAAGGAGGCCCTGTACCTGGCGGTGCTGGAAGGCGCCTATGTCGCCATCCGCTCGGCCGAGAGCAAGCTGCATCTGGCCGATCACGACCCGGTCGAGGGCATCCGCGAGCTGGCGCTGTTCACCTGGCGCTACTTCATCGAGCACCCGGAATTCCTGAGCCTGCTGCAGACCGAGAACCTGATGAAGGCGCGGCACCTGAAGCGCTCGGCCCGCATCTTCGACCTGCATTCGCCGCTGGTCGCGGTGATCTCGGAGCTGCTCAAGCGCGGCGCCGCCAAAGGCGTGTTCCGGGCCGATGCCGACCCGGTCAAGGTCTATGTCAGCATCGCCTCGCTGGGCGCCTTCTACCTGTCGAATCGCTACACCCTGTCGACCATCTTCCGGCGCGAGCTGACCGAGACGCGCGCCCTGGCCGAATGGGGCGACCACATCGCCTCGATGATCCTGGCCTCGCTGCGGCCCTGATCCATGCGCCGGCCTCTTGACGCACGGGGCCGATCCGTGGTCGGCTAGTAACCAGTTGGTTACAACAAGGCCGGGATCGACGCCCGTGCCGGAACGGGAGGGAAGAATGGCCACCCAGCGCCTCGGCATCATCATGCACGGTGTCACCGGCCGCATGGGGTACAACCAGCACCTGGTGCGCTCGATCTGCGCCATCCGCGACCAGGGCGGCGTGGTCCTGCCCAACGGCGACAAGGTGATGCCCGACCCGATCCTGGTCGGCCGCAACGCCGAGAAGGTCGAGGAGCTGGCCAAGCGCCATGGCATCGCCCGCTGGGGCGCCGACCTCGACAAGACCCTGGCCAACCGCGACGACACCCTGTTCTTCGACGCCGGGTCGACCCAGATGAGGGCCGAGCTGCTGACCCGCGCCATCGACGCCGGCAAGCATGTCTATTGCGAGAAGCCGATCTCCGAGACGCTGGAGGTCGCGACCGCCCTTGCCCGCCACGCCGATGCCCGCGGCATCCGCCACGGCGTGGTCCAGGACAAGCTGTACCTGCCCGGGCTGCAGAAGATCCGCATGCTGCGGGATTCCGGCTTCTTCGGCCGGATCTTCGCGGTGCGCGGCGAGTTCGGCTACTGGGTGTTCGAGGGCGACTGGCAGGCGGCGCAGCGGCCGAGCTGGAACTACCGCAAGGGCGACGGCGGCGGCATCATCCTCGACATGCTGTGCCACTGGCGCTACGTGCTGGACAACCTGTTCGGCGAGGTGAAGTCGGTCAGCTGCCTCGGCGCCACCCACATCCCGGAGCGGGTGGACGAGGCCGGCAAGCGCTACGCCGCCGATGCCGACGACGCCGCCTACGCCACCTTCCAGCTCGAGGGCGGCGTGGTTGCCCACATCAACTCCTCCTGGGCGGTGCGGGTGCGGCGCGACGACCTGGTCACCTTCCAGGTCGACGGCACCCATGGCTCGGCCGTGGCCGGGCTGACCCGCTGCTTCACCCAGCATCGGGTGAACACGCCGCGGCCGGTGTGGAACCCGGACCAGCCGCAGACCATGAATTTCCTCGACCAGTGGGACGAGGTGCCGGACAACGTGGTCTACGACAACGGCTTCAAGGTGCAGTGGGAGGATTTCATCCGCCACGTGGTCGCCGGCACGCCCTGGAAGTACACTTTGTGGGAGGGCGTGAAGGGCGTGCAGCTGGCCGAGGCCGGGCTGCAGAGCTGGGCCGAGCGGCGCTGGGTCGATCTGCCGGCGCTGGAGCGCTGAGCCATGGCCGGCTTGACTCTTCCTCGCAACGGCGGCGGCCTCGAGAGCTACAGCATCAAGAACGCGCCGCTGCCGATGCCGGCGCCGGGCAGCGCCCCGGCCTTCAACCGGGTCGCCTATGCCGCGGCGCATGTCGTGGCCGATCCGCTGGCCGACAACGACCCCTGGCTGGACACCGCGGTCGACTGGGACCGCACCATCGCCTTCCGCCACTATCTCTGGGACCTCGGGCTTGGCATCGCCGAGGCGATGGACACGGCCCAGCGCGGCATGGGCCTCGATTGGCCCACCGCCAAGGCGCTGATCGGCCGGGCCCTGGCCGGGGCGAAGGAGCGGCCGGGCGCGGTGATCGCCTGCGGCGCCGGCACCGACCACCTGCCGCCCGGCCCCGGTGTCACCATCGCCGACGTGATCGCCGCCTATGAGCAGCAGATCGAGGCGGTGGAGGGCCTGGGTGGAAGGGTGATCCTGATGGCCAGCCGGGCCCTGGCCGCCGCGGCCAAGGGGCCGGACGACTATGTCCGGGTCTATGGCCGGATCCTGTCTCAGGTGAAGCAGCCGGTGATCCTGCACTGGCTGGGCGAGATGTTCGACCCGGCCCTGGCCGGCTATTGGGGCGATGCCGACCACGACCGGGCGATGGACACCTGCCTGGCCGTGATCCGCGACAGCGCCGCCAAGGTCGACGGCATCAAGATCTCGCTGCTGTCGAAGGAGAAGGAGATCGCGATGCGTCGCCGGCTGCCGGCGGGCGTGCGCATGTACACCGGCGACGACTTCAACTATGCCGAGCTGATCGCCGGCGACGGGCACGGCTACTCCGACGCGCTGCTCGGCATCTTCGACGCCATCGCCCCCGCCGCCTCGGCCGGGCTGGCGCGGCTGACGGCCGGCGACGAGGCCGGGTTCCATGAGATCCTGGCGCCGACCGTGCCGCTGAGCCGTCACATCTTCAAGGCGCCGACCCGCTTCTACAAGACCGGGGTCGTGTTCCTGGCCTATCTGAACGGGCTGCAGGATCATTTCCTGATGATCGGCGGCCAGCAGAGCACCCGGTCGCTGCCGCATCTGGCCGAGCTGTTCCGCCTGGCCGACGCCGCCCGCGTGCTGCGCGACCCGGACCTGGCGGTGCATCGGATGCGCAGGGTGCTGGCCGTGGGTGGGGTGGAATAGCCGATCGTGAGCGCCCCCCGCCTGCGCGTTGTCGAGGCCCGGCTGTATGAGCGGCCGGTGCGGTTCCGGCTGCCGTTCCGCTTCGGCGCCGCCACCGTCACCGGCGCACCGCAGGCCTTCCTGCGGCTGACGGTCGAGACGACGGACGGCCGCCGGGCCGAGGGGCAGGCGGCCGAGCTGATGGTGCCGAAATGGTTCGACAAGGACCCGGCCCTGACCGAGCAGCAGAACTTCGACCAGCTGCGCCGGTCGCTCGCCCTCGCCCGCCCCTTCTACCTGGAAGCGTCCCCTGCCCCGGCCTTCGCGCTGAGCGCTTCGATCGAACCTCGGCACCACGCGGCCTGCGCGGCGGAGGGGCTGGGCGGGCTGATCGCCTCCTTCGGTCTGGCCCTGTTCGACCGCGCCGTGATCGACGCGCTGTGCCGGATCGAGGGCATCGATGCGGTCACGGCGGTGCGGACCAACCGGATCGGGCTGACCACGACCACCGCGCCCGATCTCGAAGAGTTCGACCTCGGCCTGTTCCTGGCCGGGCTGGCGCCGGCCGACAGCCTGCACGCCCGGCACACGGTCGGGCTGGCCGACCCGATCACCACCGCCGAGATCGCCGAGCGCCTGGACGACGGGCTGCCGCAGAGCCTGGAGCAAGCGGTCGCCGCCTATGGCCACAGCCATTTCAAGCTGAAGCTGAGCGGCCAGGCCGAGGCGGACCTGGATCGGCTGCGCCGGATCGCCGCCGTGCTGGACCGGCTGCCCGACTATCGCGTCACCCTGGACGGCAACGAGCAGTTCGCCGAGGCCGGGCCGGTCGCCGAATTCTGGGACCGTCTCCAGGCCGATCCCGCTTTGGCCCGGCTCCATTCCGCGGTGATGTTCCTGGAGCAGCCGATCGCCCGCGCCCGGGCGCTGGCCGAGCCGATCCACGCCTTGGCCGAGCGCGTGCCGGTCGAGATCGACGAGTCCGACGCCGACATCGGCGTGTTCCCGCGCGCCCGCGCTTTGGGCTATCGCGGCATCTCCTCGAAATCCTGCAAGGGCTTTCACCGGGCGCTGCTGAACCGGGCCCGGATCGCCAAATGGAGCGCCGAGGATGGAATCCGCTACTTCCTGTCGGCCGAGGACCTGACCACCCAGGGCGGCATCGCCCTGCAGCAGGATCTGGTGCTGGCGGCGCTGGGCGGTGCCGGCCATGTCGAGCGCAACGGCCACCACTATGTCGACGGCATGGCCGGAGCGCCGGCGGCCGAGCAGCAGGCCTTCCTGGCCGCCCATGCCGACCTCTATGCCGAGACCGGCGGCCGTGCCCGGCTGAGCATCCGCGGCGGGCGCCTGGCCATCGGCTCGGTGCTGGCCGCGCGCGGCCTGGGCACCGCCCTCACCCCCGACTGGTCGGCCATGGCCGACGGATCCCTGGAGACCTGACTGATGCCCGCCGAGGGTCTGTCGATCAACCTCGCCACCGTCCGCCAGCAATGGGACATGCGCCAGGCGGCCGAGGCCTGCCTGAAGCACGGCATCACCGCGATCGCGCCCTGGCGCGACCAGGTGCAGAAGATCGGCCTGGCCGAGGCGGCGCGGATCGTGCGCGACAACGCCTTCCAGGTCACCGGTCTGTGCCGCGGCGGCATGTTCCCGGCCGGCGATCCCGAGGCGCGCCAGGCCGCGATCGACGACAACAAGCGCGCGGTCGACGAGGCGGCGGCGCTGGGCGCCGACTGCCTGGTGCTGGTGGTCGGCGGCCTGCCGGCCGGGTCGCGCGACATCGGTGCCGCCCGGCAGATGGTGGCCGACGGCATCGCCGCCATCCTGCCGCATGCCCGGGCCAGCGGCATCCCGCTGGCGATCGAGCCGCTGCACCCGATGTACGCCGCCGACCGCGCCTGCGTGAACACGCTGAAGCAGGCGCTGGACATCTGCGACCTGCTGGGCGACGGCATCGGCGTCGCCATCGACGTCTACCATGTCTGGTGGGACCCGGAGCTGATGCCGCAGATCGCCCGGGCCGGGGCGGAGGGGCGCATCCTGGCGCATCACATCTGCGACTGGCTGGTGCCGACCACGGATCTGCTGCTGGACCGCGGCATGATGGGCGACGGGGTGATCGACCTGCGCGGCATCCGCGCCGCGATCGAGGCCGCCGGCTTTTCCGGGCCGCAGGAGGTCGAGATCTTCTCGGCCGAGACCTGGTGGAAGCGCCCGGGCGACGAGGTGCTGAAGACCTGCGTCGAGCGCTACCAGACGCTCTGCACGCTGTAACGGGACACCCCGTAACGGGGTTGGGAGGCGAGGATGGGCGAAGGCAAGACGAGGGTCGCGCTGGTCGGAACCGGCCATCGAGGCGCCGGGACCTGGGGCCGTGAGCTGCTGGCCCAGGTCGGCGACGTGGTCGAGATGGTGGGCCTGTGCGACCAGAACCCGCTGCGGCTGGAGCGGGCGCGGGCGGCGATCGGCGTCGACGCGCCAGTGTTCACCGATCTCGGCGCCATGCTGCGCGAGACCCGACCGGACCGGCTGATGGTGTGCAGCCGCGACAGCGCCCATGACGACCACATCGTCCAGGCGCTGGAGGCCGGGGTCGACGCCATCACCGAGAAGCCGATGACGACCACGGCGGAGAAGTGCCGCCGCATCCTGGCCGCCGAGAAGCGCACCGGCCGCCGGGTCGACGTCACCTTCAACTACCGCTACGCGCCGACCTCGCAGCGGATCAAGCAGCTGCTGCTGGACGGGGCGATCGGCGACATCGTCTCGGTCGACTTCCACTGGTATCTCGACACCAGGCACGGCGCCGACTATTTCCGCCGCTGGCACGCCTATCGCGCCAATTCCGGCAGCCTGTTCGTGCACAAGGCGACGCATCATTTCGACCTGCTGAACTGGTACCTGGCCTCGGAGCCCGAGGAGGTGTTCGCCCGCGGCGAGCTGCGCCACTACGGCCGCAAGGGCCCGTTCCGCGGCACCCGCTGCAAGGACTGCGCCCGGGCCGGCGAGTGCGACTTCCACTTCGACATCTCGTCCGACGCCTGGCTGACCCTGCTGTACGAGGACCCGTCGCGCGAGGACGGCTATGTCCGCGACGCCTGCGTGTTTCGCGAGGACATCGACATCCCGGACACGATGAGCGCGGCGCTGCGCTACAAAAACGGCGTCCAGGTCTCCTACTCGCTCAACACCTTCATGCCGATCGAGGGCCACCATCTGGCCTTCAACGGCACCAAGGGGCGGATCGAGGTGCGGCAGTTCGAGCGCCAGCCCTGGACCACGCCGCCGGCCGACGAGATCCTGCTGATGCGCAACTTCGGCGCGGTCGAGCACATCTGGGTGCCGCAGGAGCATGGCGGCCATTGGGGCGGCGACCCGAAGATGCAGGCGATGCTGTTCCGCCCCGGCCTGCCGGACCCGCTGGGCCTGCGCGCCGATGCCCGCGCCGGGGCGCTGGCGGTGCTGTGCGGCGTCGCCGCGCTGGACAGCATCGACAGCGGCCGCAGCGTCGCCGTGGCACCGCTGCTGGAGGGCTGACACCCCCCTTCCCGCCCAGCCGGATTTCCGCCACCTTGCCGGCCCGACGGGAGGAAGCATGATCGATCTCGACACCGGGCCGGACGGGCGCGCATGAGCCCGTCCGCCGACATCGCCAAGGCGTCCACCGGCAGCGCGCCGCTGCTGGGCCTGCTGCTGCTGTGCTCCTTCCTGTGGGCGACCGCCTATCTGCTGATGAAGGTGCTGGGCGCGAATTTCGCGCCGATGCCGCTGACGGCGATCCGCGGCGTGCTGGGCGGCGGCCTGCTGGCGCTGTGGCTGCTGGCCCGCGGCCAGGGCGTCCTGCCGCGGGGCCGGGAATGGCGCGACTGGATCGTGCTGGGCATCCTGCAGGGCATCGTCCCGAACACGCTGACCGCCTATGCCCTGGCCGACACCGAGGCCGGGCTGGCGGCGCTGATCGCGGCGTCGAGCCCGCTGATGGTGGCGGTGCTGGCGCACTGGCTGTTCGTCGATCAGCGGCTGACCGGCCGGCGCGCCGGCGGCGTGCTGGCCGGCTTCGCCGGCATGGCGATCCTGATCGGCCCCGCCGCCGTCGCCGGCAGCGGGCTGTTCGGGCCGCTGGCGATGCTGGCGACGGCCGCCAGCTATGCCGTCGGCGTGATCTATGTGCGCGGCATCCCGTCGCCGCAGCCGGTGCGGCTGGCGCTGGGCCAGCAGGTCTTCTCCGGCCTGCCGACGATGATCGCGGTGCTGGCCGTCACCGGCCCGTCCGCCTTCGCCGCGGTGCCGGCGCACGGGCTGGAGCTGGTGGCCTTCGGTGTCTTCTCGACCGCGGTGCCGATCGCGCTGTACATGCAGATCCTGCGCCTGGCCGGACCGACGCTGGGGTCGATGAACGCCTATCTGACCCCGGTCTGGACCGTGCTGCTGGGCGTCGTGATCCTGCACGAGACCGTCGGCCCGCGCGAGATCGTCGGCGGCCTGGTGGTGCTGGGCGGCATCGCCATTGCCTCATCGGCGAATCGGCGCCGGGCGGCCTGAGACCGGCCGATCAGCCGGTGTCGGGTTTGTCCGCCCGGTCGAGGTCGGGATGGGGTTCGAGGCCGAGCGATCGGCAGAGGCGTTCGGCGACCCGCATCGGCGGTTCGGCGTCGAGCAGCGCCGGGACATCGGGCTCCTGCAGCCGGGCCTCGATCCCGGCCATCAGCGCGGGGATCTCGTCGCGATCCATGGTGCGGAGCGGCTGGCTCAGCAGCTCGAGCACCCGGACCCGGCGCCGCTCCCGGATCTCGTCCGGGGTGTCGGTCAGCGGCGGCGGGTAGGGCGGATCCGACCAGTCCGAGGCCCGGCGGCGCCATGCGTCCGACAGCCCGAGGCCGCAGGCCAGGCCGGCGACCACCGCGCCGACCGGCCGGTCCTCGATCCGGTCCTCCTCGTCGCCGTAGAGCGCGTCGAGATGCTCCTGCAGATCGTGTTCCTCGGCCCGGATGCGCTCTCCGGGCGACAGCTCCGGGTCCCAGACCAGGGATTCGAGGGCGCCGGCGACATGGTTGCGCTGGCGGGCGCGGCGGGCCTTGCGGTCGGCCTTGTCGCCGGCGCAGAGGTCGGCGGCGGCGCGGCTGCGCAGGGCCAGCGAGCGCTGCACCGAGCGGGAGAACCGGCCGAAGGCCATCCCGGCCTCCTGCGCCTCGGCCCGCGCCGCCTGCACCGCGGCCTCGTCGGCCTTCGGCTGGGCGGCGCGGGTCTGGGCGGCGACGGCGCGGACGCCTTCGGCCTCGGCCAGCTGCATGGCGATCTCGGCCAGGCGCGTGAGCATCTGGACCTGCTGCAGCGCGAGGCTGCGGCAGTAGGCCTGGATGTCGAGATCGGAGTCCGTGCTTTTTTTCATAGAACGTATCATGAACCAATCGCAAGTGGTCGCGCAATGAACATTGCGTGAACAGCCGATACGGGCGGCACCAGCCTGGATCGCCACGCCCCTCCGGGGCTCGCGATGACGGTTGGGGTTTGGCGAAGCTCGCTGGAGACGGTCGGCAAAGGGCGGGAAGCGGACCCTTCCAGCGCAGAGGGGAACGCGCCAGTGCGGCCACAGATCCCTACGGCGCACCGGTGACCCAAACAGCGGGCAGACGGCCAGAATCGTTCGCCAAAGCAAAACAGCCGTCCCATGCCACACGGTCCAGCCGTGCTTTCTGTGCTACTGCTGGAAGCCTCCGAAGATCGGCTTACCTGTCTTCTTCTCGACGCCAACGATAAAGCCGTTACCAAACACCCCCCGCGGCTCAGGCCCGCGAGGATCGGGAAGATAATAGATCAACCAGTAGTTGGCATTATCATCTATTTTTCGAATGGGATGCTCCACAAGTAGTTTAGGATCTTTGTGACGTATATAGTCATCTGCGATTACTATCGGAGGTCTCTTATCTTCGGAGCCTTCGACGCATCCGGCGACGTGCGACGCCAGAAATGTCATGGCAAATATCTCGCGCCACATCATTGGCATTGCCCAATCGCGCTAGTTTCAATCTAAGCATCAAAGGATCCACGCAATACTACTTGAAAATTGACGCATAGCAAGGACGTGGACCGCCAAACTGTCTCGATTGGGGCGCCTCATTTATCTGCGCAGGGTTCACTCGGGTCAGTCAGCAGGGCGGCTTGGAGTGACCAACGAAGCCCGAACTAGATCGCTGGCAGCTCTCGTCCCTCTGGCTGCTATGGGTCGAATGCGGTCAAAGACGGTCGGGCTGGACGCACGGATGATGCTCGCCCCTATTGCCGGGCGACCTCGCGCACGCCAGACAGGACGCACCAGCCGGGCTTGCGCGAGGTCCAATAGGCCGTCGCCGGCGCGTCGAAACCCGGGTCGGCGAAGCAGCCGACCGAGACCGCGAGCACGTCCGGCGCGGCCTCGCTGCGCATGAACACCAGGCCGCCGCAGGCCGGGCAGAAGCAGTGCTCGAGCCAGCGGCCGGCCTCGCTGCCGCGGCGCCACAGCCGGCGCTCGCCCTCGATCGACACGACCGCGGTGCCGGCGAAGCGGGCCCGGACGGCGAAGGCGCTGCCGGTCGCCCGCTGGCATTCCAGGCAGCAGCAGGCATAGACGCCGAGCGGCGGGCCGGCGAGGGTCACCCGCAAGCCGCCGCAGGCGCAGGCCGCGACCCGTATACCGTCCTGTCCATCGTCCATGCCCGCCTCCCCGTCCCTCGGCTAGCCAATATACCGGCTGAGCACGGCGAAATCGTCCGGCGCGTGCCCGGCCGCGATCGCCGCCCGGAACACCCGGTCGAAGGCGTCCGGCACCGTGCGGTCCAGGCCGCGCTCGCGGCACAGGTCGAGCAGTTGCCGGAACGCGCCGTGATGGGCCGCGACCGTGGCCAGGGTCGCCTCGTCCCCGGCCAGGCGGCCTTGCCGGACCCGGGCGACGAGATCGGCCACCGCCAGGTCCACCACCGGCTTGAACGCCTGCAGCTGGACCTCATAGGCGGCGAGCGGGATGGTCTCGGCGGCACAGACCGCGATGCCCTGCAGCGCGCCGAACAGCGCCCCCCACATCTGCACCAGCAGGGCCGCGTCGAGCGCCGAGGCATGGCCCGGATCCTCGCCGACATGCTGTGGGTTGCCACCGAGCGCGCGCAGCACCGCCTGGTGCCGCTCGAACAGCCCGGCCGGGCCGGAATAGAGGATGGTCGCGCCCGGCTCGCCGATGAAGTTCGGCGTCGCCATGATCGCGCCGTCGAGAGTGTCGATGCCGTGCCGCGCCGCCCAGGACGCGGCCTCGCGCGCCTGGCCCGGCGAGCCGGAGGTCAGCTGCAGCAGCAGCCGGCCGCGCAGCGCCGCCTCGACCTGCGGCACCCGCAGCAGCCGGTCGCTCGCGGCATAGTCCGAGACGTTGACGATGACGATCAGGGCGGACTCCGCTGCAGCCGCCGGTGTTTCCGCCGGCAGCGCGCCGAGAGCCAGCAGCGGCGCGGTCCGTTCCGCCGTGCGGTTCCAGACGTGGGTCGGGTGGCCCTGCTGCAGCAGGGCGCGCACCAGGGCGGACCCCATCCGCCCCGTGCCGAGGACAGCAATCTCTGGCTTCACGCGAGTTCTCCGGATGATGGGCCGGCCTCCGGCGCCGGATGCGGCGGCCGAAATCTTCAACTGGCCCTGATGATCCGAAATCTACGATCAACTTGACTTTGATCAAGTACTGACTCTATTATTAGTCACGCACATTCATGTAAGTATTGCGGATATGAAGACGCAACGGAACGACGGCTGCGGCTGGAGCACCGCCCTGGCGGTGATCGGCGGCAAGTGGAAGACCGACATCCTGTGGGAGCTGCATCTCGGCCGCCGCCGATTCGGCGAGCTGCGGCGGCGGCTGCCGGGGATCAGCGAGCGGATCCTGACCCTGCAGCTGCGCGAAATGGAGGCGGACGGCATCATCCGCCGCGAGGTCTTCGCCGAGGTGCCGCCGCGGGTGGAGTATTCGGTGACCGAGTTCGGCCTGACGCTGAACGACGCGGTCGGCGCCATGTCGCATTGGGGCAAGGCCTTCGCGGCCAGGGCCGCCGGCCAGGACCTCACCGCGGCCCCGCTGGCCAAGGCGGGCTGAGCAGGTTGCCCCGCAGCACCTCGATGAAGGCGCGCAGCGCCGGGGGCATCTGCCGGCGGCCGGGGTGGTACAGGTAGAAGCCCGGAAAGCGCGGCGACCAGTCGCGCAGCACCCGTTGCAGCCGCCCGGCCTCGACATCGGCCTGCGCCTGGCGGTCGAGCAGATAGGCGATGCCAACGCCGCCCAGCGCCGCCTGCAGCATCAGCGCGGCATCGTTGACCACCAGCGGCCCGTCGACCGCCAGCACGACCTCCTGCCCGCCCTGCTCGAACTCCCAGCGGTACAGGTCGCCGCCGCCCGGCCAGCGGAAGCGCAGGCAGCGATGGCGGTGCAGGTCGGCCGGCGACTCCGGCACGCCGTGCTCGGCGAAATACTCCGGCGTCGCCACCGCCGCCAGCTCCAGCGCACCGGTCAGCGGCACCGCCACCATGTCGCGCTGCAGCGTCTCGCCCAGCCGGATGCCGGCGTCGAAGCGGCCGGCGACGATGTCGGTGATGGTATCGTCGACCACCACCTCCAGCTCGACGCCGGGATGGGCGCGGTGGAACCGGCCCAGCACCGGGCCGACCAGATGGGCGGCGGCGAAGCGCGGCACGTTGATGCGCAGCCGGCCGGCGGGTGCGTCGCGGAAGCGGTTCACCTCCTGCACCGCCTGGTCGAACTCGGTGAAGAGCGGCCGCAGCCGGTCCAGCAGGCGCTCGCCCGCCTCGGTCGGGGTGACGCTGCGGGTGGTGCGGTTCAGCAGGCGGACACCGAGCCGCTCCTCCAGCCCGCGCAGGGTCTGGCTGAGCGCCGAGGGCGAGACCCCGAGGCGCCTGGCAGCGCGGGAAAAGCTCGCCGCCTCCGCCACCGCGGCGAAGGCCCGCAGCTCGGCATAGTCGCTGCCGCGCATTCTGCACCGTTTCCTTCAAAGCTATTGAAGACTATGGGCCATTCTCTTCAAGCAGGCGAGGCCGCATCCTCGGGGCCAGGACACCGAGGAAACCGCCATGAAGATCCTGATCGTCCATGCCCATCCCGAGCCGCGCAGCTTCAACGGCGCGCTGACCGGCACGGCCCGGCGCTGTCTGGCCGAGGCCGGGCACGCGCTGGTGGTCTCCGACCTCACCGCCATGGGCTGGGACCCGCGCTCCGGCCGCGGCAACTTCACCGGCGCGCTGGACCCTGAGTATTTCAGGCAGCAGCAAGAGGAGACGCATGCCAGCGCCACCGGCGGCTTCGCCCCGGAGGTGCAGGCCGAGCTGGACAAGCTGCTGTGGTGCGACGCGCTGGTGTTCCAGTTCCCGCTGTGGTGGTTCTCGCTGCCGGCGATGCTGAAGGGCTGGGTCGACCGGGTCTTCGTCATGGGTGCCGTCTATGGCGGCGGGGTGTGGTACGACCGCGGCCGCTTCGCCGGGCGCCGAGCCATGCTGTCGCTGACCGTCGGCGGTCCCGCCAGCATGTACGGGCCGGACGGGCTGAACGGCGAGATCCATCAGCTGCTGTACCCGATCCAGCACGGCATGCTGCGCTTCACCGGCTTCGACGTGCTGCCGCCCTTCATCGCCTGGCAGCCGGCCCGAATCGGCGACGAGGGCCGGCGCGCGTATCTGGAGCAGTACCGGCAGCGGCTGCTGACGCTGGCGACCACCGAGCCGCTGCGCTTCCCGAGCCTCGACGATTACGACCCCGAGACCTTTGCCCTGAAAACGGGAGCGGCGGCATGAGGATCATCGTCATCGGCGCCACCGGCACGATCGGATCGGCGGTCGCGACGGCGCTGGGGGAGCGGCACGAAATGGTGCGGGCGTCGCGGTCCGGGTCGCCTTCGGTCGACCTGGAAGACCCGGCCTCGATCGCGGCGCTGCTGGCGGCGGCCGGCCCGGTCGACGCGGTGGTGTGCTGCGCCGCCAGCGCCCGGATGACGCCGCTGGACGCGCCGGACGAGGCCTTCCTGCAGGGGCTGCAGGGCAAGCTTCTGGGCCAGGTGGCGCTGCTGCGGCTGGCCCTGCCGCAACTGCGCGACGGCGGCTCGGTCACCCTGACCGCCGGGACCTTCGACCCGCCGATGGAAGGCG
Organism: Inquilinus sp. CA228; assembly: GCF_052078665.1. Lineage (NCBI taxonomy): Bacteria > Pseudomonadati > Pseudomonadota > Alphaproteobacteria > Rhodospirillales > Rhodospirillaceae > Inquilinus > Inquilinus sp. CA228. The sequence continues at coordinate 57,259 of NZ_JBQJIK010000009.1, forward strand.
CCGCCTTCGGCGCGCTGGTCAATGCCGGGCTGGAGGCCTTCGTCCGCACCGCGGCGCTGGAGCTGCCGCGCGGCCTGCGGGTCAACGCCGTCAGCCCCGGCTGGGTGCGCGAGACGCTGCAGGCGATGGGACGGGACGGCGGGACGCCCGCGGCCAATGTCGCCCGCGCCTATGTCGAGGCGGTGGAGGGCACGATCACCGGCCAGGTGCTGTTGCCGCGGACTGGCTGAACCCGCGAAAGCGGTATCGACAAACGCTGCGCCGGCTGGTCGAGTAGCGGATCGCGCCCGGCTGGCGGCCCGCCGGGGCGACGGGGACCCGGGGCCGTGGAATCATCGCCCGTGACCGACCTGTCCCAGATCTCCGCCGCCGCCCTCGGCCGCCGCTACCTCTCCGGCACCATCGACCCGGTGGCCGTGACCGAGTTCTTCCTCGACCGCATCCGCGCCTGCCCGGACAAGGCGATCTTCCTGCTGCTGACCGAGGAGCGGGCGCGGCGCGAGGCGGAGGCCAGCTACAAGCGCTACCGCGCCGGCCGGCCGCTGGGGCCGCTGGACGGCGTGCCGGTCGCCTGGAAAGACCTGGTCGACCTGGAGGGCACCGTCACCACCGCCGGGGCCGAGGTGCTGCGGAACGCCCTGCCGGCCAAGGCCGACGCGCCGATCGCCCGCCACCTGGCCGCCGCCGGCATGGTCAGCCTGGGCAAGACCAATCTCAGCGAATTCGCCTATTCCGGCCTTGGGCTGAACCCGCATTACGGCACGCCGCTGAACCCGTTCGACGCGGCCACGCCGCGGGCGCCCGGCGGCTCCTCCTCCGGCTCCGCCGTCGCGGTGGCGCGCGGCCTCGCGCCCTGCGCCATCGGCAGCGACACCGGCGGGTCGGTGCGCATCCCCGCCGCCTTCAACGGGCTGGTGGGCCTGAAGACCTCGGAGGGCCGGATCGACAAGAGCGGCGTCTACCCGCTGTCGCAGACCCTGGATACGATCGGCCCGCTGGCCCGGACGGTGGAGGACTGCATCCTGCTGGACGCCGCGCTGCGCGGCGCCGTCGCCACCGACATCCGCCGCGCGGACTTGTCCGGGCTGCGCCTGGTGGTGCCGGAGACCATCGTGTTCGACCACGCCGAGGACGGCGTCGTCGCCAATTTCGAACGGGCGCTGGCCGTGCTCGCCGTCGGCGGGGCGACGATCGAGCGGCGGCGCATCGCGATCTTCGACGAGGTGATGGCGGTCGGCGCCGCCCATGGCTCGCTGACGGCCGCGGAAGCCTATGCCTTCCACCGCGAGCTGATGGAGGGGCCGGATGCGGCGCGCGTCGACCCGCGCATCACCTCCCGCATCGGCGCCGGCAAGCGGATGACGGCGCTGGACCTGCTGGCGATCCAGGCCATGCGCAAGCGGCTGACCGCGGCGCTGGCGGCCGAGCTGGACGGCGCCCTGCTGGCCTTCCCCACCGTGGCGCATGCGGCGCCGGAGATCGCGCCGCTGGAGGCCGATATCGACCTGTACCACCAGGTCAACCTGCGCACCCTGCGCAACACCATGATTGGCAACATCCTGACCATGTGCGGCCTGGCCCTGCCGACCGGCCTCGACGGGCGCGGCCTGCCGACCAGCCTGCTGCTCTCCGCCCCCGCCGGCGACGAGTCCCGGCTGCTGGCGATCGGCCTGGCCGCCGAGGCCGCCGGGATCGACGGACGCAGCTGATGGAAAGGCCCGGCCGAGGGTCCCCCCTTGGCCGGGCCTTCCTCCCCTCCCCCGTCCCCCCGACGGAGCCGATCAGACCGCGCTGAAGCTGCGGTCGATGGTGCTGGCGACGTCGACCCGGTCGCGCAGGATGCCGAACTCGACCGTCAGGTCGGCGGCGCGCTGCAGCTCGGCCACCACCGCATCGTCGAGGGCGACGAAGCCGACCTGCTGCTGCTCGGTCGACCGCTGCACCACCGGCTCCGGGATCTTCGACAGACCGGCGTAATAGCGGGCGTATTCGGCCGGATGGGCGCGGACCCAGGCCCGGCCGGCGCTGAGCCGGCCGAGGAAGTCCTGCAGCGCCGCATGCTTGGCCGCGATCGCGTCGACATGGGCGGCGACCAGGGTGATGGTCGGCGACAGGCCGCGCCCGTTGGCCACCACCCGGGCGCCACGCTCCAGGATCTCGGTCGAGACATAAGGCTCCCACACCGCCCAGGCGTCGATCGCGCCGGCCGCCAGCGCCGACCGCGCCTCCGGTGGCGGCAGCAGCACGATCTCGACCTCGGACGGGTCGATGCCGGCCCGCTGCAGCGTCGCCAGGATCAGGAACTGGCCCCAGCCGGCGCGGGTGCCGGCCGGCCGCTTCCCCTTCAGGTCCTGCACGCCCTGGATCGGCGAGTCCGACCGCACCAGGATCGCCTGGGTGCGCGGATCGGCCCGATAGGCGCCGATGGCGCGCAGCGGCGCCCCGGCGGCGAAGACGGTGAAGAAGGACAGGTCACCCATCATCCCGACATCGAGCGCGCCGGCGTTCAGCGCCTCGAGCAGCGGCTGGGCGGCTGGGAACTGCTTCCAGTCGATGGCATAGGGCAGGTTTTCCGCCTGGCCCGAGACCTCGATCACCGAACGGTTGCCGAACAGCTGGTCGCCGACCTGCAGCGCCGTCTCCTCGGCGCGGACCGGGCGGGCCAGCGCCAGCAGCGGCAGGCCAAGGGCGAGGCGCGACAGGTCGCGGCGGCTGAGGGTCTTTCGCATCGGCATCAATCCAGCAGGTCGGGTTCGGCGGCGACGATCCAGTCCCACAGCGGCTTGAAGCTGAGCGCGCCGCCGGTCGGGCCGCCGATCCGGTCGTAGGTGAATTTCGCCGTCTCGTGGTCGAGCACGATCGGCTTGCCCGCGGCCTCGGCCAGCAGCTGGGCGTGGGCGGCGTTGTCCATGGCGATGTACCACCACGCCGCCGCCTCGACCGACGGGCCGGCGGTGAGGAAGCCGTGATTCTGCAGGATCACCGCCTTGCGGTCGCCCAGCGCCCCGACGATGCGCTGACCCTCTTCCGCCTCCAGCACCACGCCGTGGAATTCGCCGTAGAGGCCGTGATCGCCATAGAAGGTGCAGGAATCCTGGGTGATCGGGTCCAGCAGCCGGCCGAGGGTCGACCACGCCTTGCCATAGGTCGAATGGGTGTGGGCGGCGGCGACCACGTCCGGCCGCGCCTTGTGGATCGCGGCATGGATGACGAAGGCGGCCTCGTTGATCGGCTGGTCGCCCTCGACGATCTCGCCATGCTCGTTGACCAGCTGCAGGTCGGAGACGCGGATCTGGCCGAAATGCTTGCCCAGCGGATTGACCCAGAAATGGTCGGTCAGCTCCGGGTCCCGCGCCGTGATGTGGCCGGCCAGTCCCTGGTCGAAGCCGCGGCGGGCGAAGATGCGGAAGGCGGCGGCCAGGCGCTGCTTGCGGTGCAGCCGCTCCGCCTCCAGCGAATTGTGCTGCGGCAGGACGAAGAAATCCCGGGCCCGGGTGGCGACGGTGGCTTGGCTCATGGGGTCGGTCCTCGCAAGGGGGGTCAGGCGCTCTTGGCCAGCAGCTCGCCGTAGCGGCGGTCGAACAGGGGGGCGACGTCGATCGGGCCGGGCACCAGCCCGAGCTCGATGAAGGTGTCGGCGACGGCCTGGACCGAGGCGACGGATTCGTCGGTCACCGGCTTCAGGTCGTTGGGCTGGCTGGCATTGCGCAGCTGGCCCAGCACGATGTCGCGCGGCACGCCGATGGCGCCGCTGAAGATCGTCGCCCAGTCCTCGATATGGGCCTGCTGCCAGGCCCAGGCCCGCTTGATGCGCAGCAGGTAGTCGCCGATCGCGGCCGACAGTTGCGGGTCGTCCAGAGCCTCGGCCCGGGCGGCGTAGATGTAGTTGCCGGAAAGATAGCCGTTGGCGGTGACCAGCACCCGGGCGCCGGAGGCGGCGATGGTGATCGGCACGGAGTAGCCGTAGATCGCCCAGGCATCGATCGCGCCCTGGTCGAAGGCGGCGCGACCGTCGGCCGGGGTCAGCGGCACGCCGGTGATGTCGGCGAAGGACAGGCCGGCTGCCTTCAGGATCCGCGCCAGATAGTACTGGGTGGTGGTGGCGCGGACATAGCCGACGCGCTTGCCGGCGAGGTCGGCCGGGCTGCGGATCGGGCTGTCCTTCGGCACCAGGACGACCTGGTTGTTGACGTCGTCGGCGATGATCGCGACCGCCTTGATCCGGGCGCCGGAGGCGGCGGCGAAGACCGGCGGGATCTCGCTCATCGACCCGACATCGATGGCGCCGGCATTCATTGCCTCGACGATGACGTTGCCGGAGGCGAACTCGCCGAAGGTCAGCGCATAGGGCGTGTCGAGCTGCCCGGCCGCGCGCAGCAGGTTGTCCTCGCGCCCCTTGTACTTGGCGGCGCGCAGGGTGATGCCGGCTTCGGCGCGGGAGAGGCCGGGCGCCAGCGCCAGGAAGCCGGCGCTGCCGGCCAATAGCGAGCGGCGCGAGAGGATGATGGGCACGGGCGCTCCTTCGGTGAGCGTGGGACGCGGCAATGCCGGGATTCGATGTGGATTATGTGAATATACAAATTCATATGAGTCAAACTGAAATTTAGAACAATACTATTATGTTAATTTTAATTCTGTCATGCCCGGGCTTGACCCGGGCATCCAGAGACTGTCGACAAAGACTGGATTGCCGGGTCAAGCCCGGCAATGACAGGAAGGGGGGCGGGCCGGCGCAGCGGCCAGCCCCTATTCGCCTCGGAAGGCCCCCTGCGAGACGATGCTGCTCAGGGGCTTGCGGCCGCTGGGCACCTCGCGTTCCCGCAGCTTCTCCGGCAGGGTCGTCTTGTCGCCGAGCCGGCCGATGGCGATGGCGGCGTCGGCCCCATACTCCGGCGGCAGGCCCAGCAGGCTGCGCGCCTTGTCGCGGTCGAAGCCGGACATGCCGTGGGTGTGCCAGCCGGACAGCAGGGCCTGCAGGGCGAAGTTCGACCAGGCGGCGCCGGCGTCGAAGGAGTGGGTGAGAAGCGGGGTCTCGCCCTTGCCGGGCTGGTCGAACTTCGCCTTCGACGTCACGATCACCAGCGCCGCCGCGTGCTGCGCCCAGCCGCGGTTCCATTCGTTCAGGATGTCGAGGAAGACCGGCCAGCGCTCGCTGCCGCGGCGGGCATAGATGAAGTGCCAGGGCTGTGAGTTGAAGGCCGAGGGCGCCCAGCGCGCCGCCTCGAAGCAGCGCAGCAGCTCCGCCTCCGGGATCGCCTCCTCGGTGAAGGCGCGCGGCGACCAGCGCCGCAGGAACAGGGCATCGATGTCGTGCTCGGCCACGCGGCCGTTGGGGCTGGTCATGTCGACTCCATGGGCGGTCCGGACGACTGGCTTCGGCTGATCGCGAAAGGCCATTGTGATACCGGCCAAAGCGCCGTCAAAACAAATTACTCATGTTTAATTATCCGGCATCGCTGCCATGCGGCGGCGGCCGAGACGGCCCATCCGGCATCGATGCCTGGCACAGAATCTCATCGAATCAACGTGCTACATATTATACATGTATTTTTAGATATTAACTTCAGAATCACATTGACTGAGAAATATCGTCAGTCATTATCTACATATCGGTGACGCCCGCTGTCGCCTTCCCGCATCCCGGCAACAGGACATCGCCTTGGCCACCCTTTCGCTGACCCAGCCTGCCGGCGGCTTCCGGATCGAGCGGTTCCGCCGCTTCATCCCGCCGCTGGTGATCGTGCTGCTATGGCAGGCCGGCTCCTCGGCCGGGCTGATCCCGGCCCGGTCGATCGCCTCGCCGGCGACCATCATCGCCACCTTCTGGACGCTGCTGGCCTCCGGCGAGCTGCTGCAGCACCTGCTGGTCTCGCTCGGCCGGGTCACCGCCGGCCTGCTGATCGGCGTCTCGACCGGCGCCGCGCTGGCGCTGGTGGCCGGGCTGTCGCGGCGCGGCGAGGACCTGGTCGACGCCACCATGCAGATGCTGCGCACCCTGCCCTTCCTGGCCCTGGTGCCGCTGTTCATCCTGTGGTTCGGCATCGGCGAGACGCCGAAGATCGCGCTGGTCGCGCTCGGCTCCGCCTTCCCGATCTACCTGACGCTGTTCGCCGGCATCCGCGGCGTCGACGCCAAGCTGGTCGAGGCCGCCAGCGTGTTCGGCCTGTCGCAGGGCGAGCTGGTGCGCCAGGTGATCCTGCCGGGCGCCCTGCCCTCGGCCCTGGTCGGCCTGCGCTACTCGCTCGGCTCGGCCTGGCTCAGCCTGGTGATCGGCGAGCAGATCAACGCCTCCAGCGGCATCGGCTACCTGGTGATGACGGCGCGCGACTTCCTGCGCACCGACATCATCTTCGTCGGCCTGATCGTCTACGCCCTGCTCGGCCTCGGCGCCGACCAGCTCGTCCGCGGGATCGAGCGCAGCGTGCTGCGCTGGCGCCCCAGCTTCGTGAAGGAGTGAGCCCCGTGCCCCTCTCCGCCGCCCGGCACCAGGCCGACGCCGAACCTGCCACCCAGGACCGCCCGGACGTCGTCCGCATCCGCGGGCTGACCCGGTCCTTCGGCGGCCCCAACATCCTCGACGGGCTCGACCTCGACATCCCCGACGGCGCCTTCGTCGCCCTGCTGGGCCGCAGCGGCTCCGGCAAGTCGACGCTGCTGCGCACCCTGGCCGGCCTCGACCCAGCCCCGGCCGGCACCGTCAGCGTGCCGTCGGAGCGCACCGTGGTGTTCCAGGAGCCGCGGCTGCTGCCGTGGAAGAGCGTCTGGCGCAACGTCGCGCTGGGCCTGCACGGGCCGGATGCGCGCGACCGCGCCGTCGCGGCGCTGCAGGAGGTCGGGCTGTCGCACCGGATCGACGCCTGGCCGCTGACCCTGTCGGGCGGCGAGGCCTCGCGCACCGCCCTGGCTCGGGCGCTGGTGCGCGAGCCGCGGCTGCTGCTGCTGGACGAGCCCTTCGCCGCGCTGGACGCCCTGACCCGGATGAAGATGCAGGGGCTGGTCGGGTCGCTGTGGCAGGCGCATCGCCCGGCGGTGCTGCTGGTCACCCACGACGTCGACGAGGCGCTGTTGCTGGCCGACCGCGTGCTGGTGCTGGCCGAGGGCCGCATCGCCACCGACATCCCGATCACGCTGGACCGGCCGCGGCGTCATGGCGACCCCGACTTCGTCCGGCTGCGCACCCGGCTGCTGGCCGATCTCGGCGTCGACGAGTTCGAGGGCGAGGCCGTGCCGGCCGCCCCTCGTCCGGCGAGCCGCCCGGTCCCGGCCGGGCACGGCGCCCCGTCCCCTGTCGGCGCCTGAGGCCATGGCCCGACCGGACCAGCCGCTGCGCAGCGTCCCCCTGCATAGTGTTGGGGCGCCGCCGACCCTGGCGGAGACCGTGGCCGCCCTGGCCACGGAGTTCTCCCAGACGGCGGCGGAGCACGACCGCAGCGGCGCCTTCCCCTTCGCCAATTTCGACCGGCTGGCCGAGGCGGGCCTCCTGGCCCTGATCACGCCGCGCCGCTATGGCGGCCAGGGCGGCGGGCTGCAGGATGCGACGCTGGCGGTCGGCGGCATCGCCCGGGGCGAGCCGTCCACCGCCCTGGTGCTGTCGATGCAGTACCTGCAGCACGCCTCGATGGAGGAGCGCGGCTGGCCGGCGCCGCTGGCGGAGCGGCTGGGCCGCGAGGCCGCGGCCGGCGTGTCGCTGATCAATGCGCTGAGGGTGGAGCCCGAGCTGGGCACCCCTGCCCGCGGTGGCCTGCCGGCGACGATCGCCCGGCGGACACCGGAAGGCTGGCGCGTCTCCGGCCACAAGATCTTCGCCACCGGCATCCCGATCCTGTCCTGGCTGGCGGTCTGGGCCGTGACCGACGAGGCCGAGCCGCGCGTCGGCACGATCCTGGTCCCGGCGAACACGCCGGGCATCCGCGTCGTTGAAAGCTGGGACCAGCTCGGCATGCGCGCCACCAACAGCCACGACGTCATTCTCGAGGACGTGCTGGTGCCGCTCGACCACGCTGTCGACCTGCGCCCGCCCGAGGCCTGGCGGACGCCGGAGCCAATCAAATCGGCCTGGAGCGCCCTGCTGATCGGCGCCCTCTATAACGGCGTCGCCCGGTCGGCGCGCGACTGGTTCGTGAGCTTCCTGAAGACCCGCACGCCGGCCAATCTCGGCGCGCCGCTGGCCACGCTGTCGCGGATGCAGGACGCGGTCGGCGAGATCGAGGCCCTGCTCGCCGTCAACGCCCAGCTGATCGCCAGCGCCGCGCGCGATGTCGATGACGGTCGCCCGCCGGCGCCGACCGAGAGCGGCATCATCAAGCTGACGGTCACCGGCAATGCCATCGCCGCGGTCGAGACCGCGGTGCGGCTGACCGGCAATCCCGGCCTGGCCCGCGCCAACCCGCTGGAGCGGCATTACCGCGACGTGCTGTGCGCCCGCATCCACACGCCGCAGGACGATTCCATCCGCCTGACCGCCGGGCGCCTCGCCCTCGGCCTCTGACATCGCTTCGAGGATTTCGCCATGAGCGTCGAATTCATCGGTTTCATCGGCACCCGCGACTTCTCCGAGACCCGCCCCGCCAGCGGGCCGGTGATCGACGTGCCCTATATCGAGACGGTCGCCCGGGCGCATGAGGCCGCCGGCTTCGACCGGGCCCTGGTCGCCTTCCACTCGACCTCGCCGGAAAGCATCCTGATCGCCGGCCACGCCGCCGCGGTGACCGAGAAGCTGGGGCTGATGATCGCGCACCGGCCGGGCTTCACCGCCCCGACCCTGGCGGCGCGGCAGTTCGCGACGCTGGACCAGCTGACCGGCGGCCGGGTCGCCGTGCACATCATCACCGGCGGCGACGACGCCGAGCTGCGCCAGGACGGCGACTTCCTGACCAAAGACGAGCGCTACGCCCGCACCGACGAGTATCTCGACATCCTGCGCAAGATCTGGACCAGCGACGCGCCCTTCGACCATGAGGGCGCGCATTACCGGTTCGAACGCGGCTACTCGACCGTCAGATCGGTGCGGCCGCCGCACATCCCGGTCTATTTCGGCGGCGCCTCCGACGCGGCGATCGCGGTCGCCGGCAAGCATGCCGACATCTATGCGCTGTGGGGCGAGACCCACGCCCAGGTGCGCGAGCTGACCGGCCGGGTGCGGGCGTCGGCGGCGAAGCACGGGCGGCAGCTGCGCTTCAGCCTGTCGCTGCGGCCGATCCTGGCCGAGACCGAGGAAAAGGCCTGGGCCCGCGCCGACGCGATTCTGGAGCAGGCGCGCGCGGTGCAGGACAAGACCGGCTACAAGCGCAGCACCGAGCCGGCCAATTCCGGGTCGCAGCGCCTGCTGGAAGCGGCCGCCCAGGGCCCGCGCCTGGACAAGCGGCTGTGGACCGGCATCGCCGCCCTGACCGGCGCCAAGGGCAACTCGACCGCGCTGGTTGGTACACCGGAGCAGGTGGCCGACGCGCTGCTGGACTATTACGACCTCGGCGTCACCACCTTCCTGATCCGCGGCTTCGACCCGCTGGACGACGCCATCGACTACGGCCGCGAGCTGATCCCGCTGACCCGCAAGCTGGTCGCCGAGCGGGCGCGGGCCAATGCGACGGCGGCGGAGTGAGGCGACGATGATGAAGCGCATCCTGGCCGGGCTCGCCCTGGCCCTGGCGATCACCGGCGCGGCCAACGCCGAGACCGTGCTGCGGGTCGGCGACCAGAAGGGCAACGCCCGGTCGGTGATGGAGGCGGCGGGCGTGCTGTCCGACCTGCCCTACCGGGTCGAATGGAGCGAGTTCCCGGCCGCCGCCCCGCTGCTGGAGGCGCTGAACGCCGATGCCATCGATGCCGGCAGCGTCGGCGACGCGCCCTTCACCTTCGCCGCCGCCGCGGGGGTGCCGGTCAAGGCGATCGCCGCGATCCGGTCGAAGCAGGACGGCCTGGCCATCGTCGTGCCCAAGGACTCGCCGGTGCAGGGGCTGCAGGACCTGGTCGGCAAGACCGTCGGCACCGGCCGCGGCTCGATCGGCCACCAGCTGATCCTGGCGGCGCTGGAGCAGGCCGGGCTGAAGCCGGACGCGGTCACCATCGTCTTCCTGCTGCCGGCCGAGGCCAAGGCCGCACTGTCCAGCGGCGCCATCGACGGCTGGTCGACCTGGGAGCCCTACACCTCGCAGCTGGAGCTGCAGGAGGGGGCGCGGCGGGTCGTCACCGGCGTGGGCATCACGCCGGGACTGAGCTTCCTGGTCGCCCGGCCGGATGCGATCGAGGCCAAGCGCGCGGCGCTGCGGGATTTCGTCGGCCGGCTGGCGAAGGCGCGGAGCTGGGGCACCAGCAACTACCCGGCCTATGCCGAGATCTGGAGCAAGCTGGTCGGCCTGCCGCAGGAGGTGGCGCTGCAGTATCTGTCGCGCCAGGCCGTGCGGCCGGTGGCGATCGACGACACCGTGGCCGCCGACGAGCAGCAGACCATCGACCTCTATTTCCGCGCCGGGCTGATCCAGACCGAGCTGGACGCGAACGCCGTCCTCGACCGGTCGTTCAACGACCCGGTGCTGGCGGAGCTGGCCGGGAAATGAGCCTCGACAGCCTTCTCGCCTTCGCCGCGGCCGGCCTGGAACCCTGGGAGGAACGCCATCCTCCGGTGACCAACGACGCCTTCCGCGGCGCCATGCGCCATTTGGCGGGGGCGGTCAGCATCGTCACCGCCGGGCTGGGCACGGAGCGCAACGGCCTGACCGCGACCTCGGTGGTGTCGCTGTCGGCCGACCCGCCGACCGTGCTGGTCTGCGTCAACCGCTCGGCCTCGGCCTGGCCGCTGCTGGTCCGGCACGCGCATTTCGGCATCAACGTGCTGGCGGCGTCGCAGCAGCCGGTCGCCGACCGCTTCGCCGGCCGCAACGGCGAGAAGGGCGAGGCCCGCTTCGCCGGCGCCCGCTGGATCCAGCTGGCCAGCGGCGCGCCGATCCTGGCCGACGCGCTGGTCGCCTTCGACTGCGAGCTGGAGGAGCGGATCGACCGCCACTCCCACGCCATCCTGATCGGCCGGGTGCGGGCGCTGCACGGCGCCGGGGGCACAGATCCCCTGCTGTACTGGCGCGGCGCCTATGGCGCGATCCGGCCGACCTGACATCGGCCTTGCGGCTGTGGACGTTGCCGACGACATGATAGGAAAGGTGGAGCCGCATCCGGCGCAGCCATCCCGGTCCTGAGGACAGCCATGAGCCGCGAGAACTACAAGACCGCCCTGATCGTCGGCACCGGCAGCGGGCTCAGCGCCTCGCTGGCCCGGCTGTTGAGCCGCCAGGGAATGCGCGTCGCCGTCGCCGCGCGCGACACCGACAAGCTGAAGCCGCTGCTGGAGGAGACCGGCGCCGCCGCCTTTGCCGCCGACGCGTCGGACGCCCAGGCGGTGGCCGGGCTGTTCGACGCGGTGCAGCAGCGCTTCGGCGACCCGGACGTGGTGGTCTACAACGCCAGCGGCCGGCTGCGCGGCCCGCTGGCCGATTTGAACCCGGCCGAGGTGCAGCGGGTGCTGGCGGTGACGGCCTTCGGCGGCTTCCTGGTCGGGCAGCAGGCGGCCCGAAGGATGCTGCCGAAGCGGCGCGGCGCCATCCTGTTCACCGGCGCCTCGGCCAGCGTCAAGGGCTATGCCCGCTCCGCCCCCTTCGCCATGGGCAAGTTCGCGCTGCGCGGCCTGGCCCAGAGCATGGCGCGGGAGCTGTCGCCGCAGGGCATCCACGTCGCCCATGTCGTGATCGACGGCCAGATCCGCGAGGCCGGGCGCGAGGACCCGCCTGCCAAGCCGGACAGCACGCTCGACCCCGACGCCATCGCCCAGAGCTATCTCGACCTGCTGCGCCAGCCGCGCAGCGCCTGGAGCTGGGAGATCGAGCTGCGGCCCTGGGTGGAGAATTTCTGACATCCCGAAGTTCGGAGGGCCCATGGACACGATCGGTTGGCTGATCCACACGCTGGAGAGCCGGTTGCCCGAGCGGCCCGACGACCAAGCCGAGCCGCCATGCCGGGCACGGCCGGCCGGGCCGCGGCTGCTGGACCGGGTCCGGGCCTTCGTCCGGCGCCCCCTGCCACGCTGACGACTGAGGTCCCGCCATGCCGGATGCCTTGACCCCGCCGGGCCTCGCCCCCGAATTCCTCGCCGGCCAGGCGCTGCTGCGCGAGAGCGGCATCGTCCAGGCCGATGTGCTGGCGACGCCGCTGGTCGTCGCCCGCGGCCATGCCCTGACGCTGCAGGCCTTCCTGAACCAGGACGCGCCGCCGCTGGCCCGCGTCGAGGAGCATGTCCTGTCCGACCTGCCGGTGCCGGTGCGCGTGCGGCTGTACTACCCCGACGGCGCAGCCGGGCCGCTGCCGGCCTATCTGCACGCGCATGGCGGCGGCTTCGCCCTGGGCGGCATCGACTCGCTGGACCGCTGGAAGCGCGAGGTGGCGCGCGACGCCGGGGTGGTGGTGGTCGGCCTCGACTACGCCCTGGCGCCCGAGCACAAATTCCCGACCGCGCGCGACCAGGCCGTCGCCGTGGTGCAATGGCTGCGCGCCAACGCGGCGGCGCTGGGCATCGATGCCGGCCGGATCGGCATCGGCGGCGATTCCGCCGGCGGCAACCTGGCGCTGGCCGCGCTGCTGCGGCTGCGCGACCTGGGCGAGCCGCTGCCGCGCTTCGGCGCCCTCATCTACGGCATGCTGTCGGCCAACCACGACACGCCGTCGCATCGTGACTTCGGCGACGGCCGCTACGGCCTGTCGACCGCCAAGCTGGACTGGTTCTGGACCCAGTACCTGCCCGACCCGGCGCTGCGCGACGATCCCCAGGCGGCGCCGCTGACCGCCGATCTCGGCGGGCTGCCGCCGCTGCTGCTGCTCGCCGCCGCGCTGGACCCGCTGCTCGACGACACGCTCGCCCTGGACCAGCGGCTGAGCCGGATCGGCGCGCCGCACAGCCTCAAGGTCTATCCCGACATGCCGCATGGCTTCCTGGCGCAGACCCGCCTGCTGTCCCGCGCCCGCGAAGCCCGGGACGACGTGGTCGCGGCGCTGCGGAAGCATCTTGTCTGACAACCCCACCCGCCGGCATGGACAAGGCACGGGCGGTTGACTATCGATAGCCTCATCGATTGGCCGTCTGGTCATCAGCGGACAGAGAAGAGGCATCGGATGAGCGACGCGGACATCGCAGTCGTCGGCTTGGCCGTCATGGGCCGGAACCTCGCCTTCAACATGGCGGAGAAGGGCTTCCGGGTGGCGCTGTACAACCGCAGCAGCGAGAGGACCGACGAGGCGATGGCCCTGGCCGGCCCGCTGGCCGACCGCCTCGTCCCCTGCCGCACGCTGGAGGAGCTGGTGGCGGCGGTGAAGAAGCCCCGCGCCATCCTGCTGATGGTGCAGGCCGGCGACGCAGTGGACGAGACCGTCACCCGGCTGCAGCCGCTGCTGCACAAGGGCGACGCCCTGATCGACGCCGGCAACGCCAATTTCCACGACACGGTGCGGCGCGAAAGCGCGCTGGACAAGGCCGGCCTCGCCTATCTCGGCGTCGGTGTTTCCGGCGGCGAGGAAGGGGCGCGCCACGGCCCGTCGATCATGGTCGGCGGCAAGCCCGAGGTCTATGGCCGGGTCGAGACCATCTTCCGGGCGATCGCCGCCAAGTTCGAGGACACGCCGTGCTGCGCCTTGCTGGGCACCGACGGCGCCGGCCACTTCGTCAAGACCATCCACAACGGCATCGAATATGCCGACATGCAGATGATCGGCGAGGTCTACGGCCTGCTGCGCCGCGGCCTGGGGCTGACCCCGACCGAGATCGGCGACGTGTTCGAGCGCTGGTCCAAGGGCCCGCTGTCCTCCTACCTGGTCGACATCACCGCCACGGTGCTGAAGACGGTGGACCCGAAGACCGGCAAGCCGCTGGTTGACGTCATCGTCGACAGCGCCGGGCAGAAGGGCACCGGCCGCTGGTCGGCGATCGAGGCGCTGGCGCTGGGCGCCCCCGCCTCCTCGATCACTGCGGCGGTGGAGGCGCGCGGCGTCTCGGCCGAGCGCGCCCTGCGCAAGACCCTGTCCGAGCGCTTCCCCGGCGCGGCCCAGAAGCTGACGCTGGCCGGCAACCACGAGGCGGCGATCGCCCTGCTGGAGAAGGCGCTGCTGGCCGGCAAGATCCTGGCCTACACCGAGGGCTTCGCCATCATGTCGGCCGCCTCGCGCGAATATGGCTGGAAGCTGCCGCTGGCCGAGGTCGCCCGGATCTGGCGCGCCGGCTGCATCATCCGCTCGACCCTGCTCGACCGCATCGCCACGGCCTATGACCAGACGCCGGACATCGAGTCCCTGGTGCTGGCCCCGGGCCTGACGCCGCTGTTCGAGGGCGCCGCCGGCGCGTTGCCGGAGGTGGTGGCCGAGGCCTTCCGCCACGGCCATGCGGTGCCGGCCCTGTCGGCCGCGACCTCGCGCTGGCTGGCGCTGCGCCAGCCGCGCTCGACCGCCGACCTGACCCAGGGCCAGCGCGACTTCTTCGGCGCCCACGGCTTCGGCCGCATCGACGCCGAGGGCCAGCATCATGGCCCGTGGAGCCAGGCTCACGGCTGAGCGGAGCGAGGGCGGCGCCCCTTGACGTCCTTCCCGACCACCTGGCTCGACCTGCGCGAGCCTGCGGACCACGCCGCCCGGCATCCCGCGCTGCGCAGCGCCGCCGCGTCCCTCGTCGGGACCGGCGGGCTGATCGTGGATCTGGGGTGCGGCACCGGATCGACCGTCCGGGCGTTGCAGCCCGGCCTCGCCCCCTCCGCCCGGTGGCGGCTCGTCGACCATGATGCGGCGGTGCTGCGCGAGGCAGGTCGGAGAACGGCGGCCGAAACGGTCCTCTGCGACCTGGCCCGCGAGGAGCCGCCGATCGCGGGAGCCGCGCTGGTCACCGCGTCGGCGCTGCTGGATCTCGTGTCCGAGGCGTGGATCGAACGCCTGGCGGATGCCCTGAAGGCCCGCCGATCCCCGTTCTATGCCGCGCTCTCCTACGACGGGCTCCTGTCGTTCGATCCGCCGCATTCCGGCGACCGGGCGATGATCGCCGCCCTCAACGCGCATCAGCGGACCGACAAGGGGTTTGGCCCAGCGCTCGGCCCGGACGGGGCGGGGGCGCTGGCCGCGGCCTTGAGGGCCCGGGGTTTCGAGGTCCGCATCGAAGCGAGCCCGTGGCGCCTCGGCCCGGGCGACGCCGCGCTGGTCGCCGCGCTGCTGCCCGGGATCGCCGGGGTGGCCGCGGGGTGGGGCGGCATGGCGAAGGCCGAGGTCGAGGACTGGCTGGCGTTCCGGCAGGCCCGGGCCGCGGACGGGCGATGCCTGGTCGGGCATGTGGATCTGCTGGCGATCCTCTGACAGGGAAGATCAGCCCACCTTCGATGACAGCATGCGCCGCAGCAGCCCGTCGCGGCGGACCAGATGGTGGTGCAGCGCGCCCGCGACGTGCAGCACGACGACGGCGAGCAGGGCCCAGATCAGGTTGAGGTGCACGGCCTTGGCCACGGCTGCGACCGGCTTGTTCACCGGCACGAAGTCCGCGAGGTTGACCAGGTAGAACAGCGGCACGGGAAAGCCGTCCATGGCCGTGTAGATGAAGCCGCTGACCGGCATGGCGAGGATCAACAGGTACAGCAGCCCATGCGTCACGCGCGCCACGGCGGCCTGCCAGGGCGGCATGTCCGCCGGCAGCTCGGGCACCGGATTGGCCCAGCGCCAGACCAGCCGGATGACCACCAGCGCGAACACCGTCAGCCCGGTCATCTTGTGCGTGTCGTAGAGGATGTTCTGCAGCAGGCCCGGCGCGACCCGGTTCATCGTGAGGCCGGCCGGAATCTGCACCAGGAGGATCAGGGCCGCGATCGTCCAATGCAGGGCGATGCTGACCCTCCCCCAACGCTCCGTTGTGTTGCGGTTCATCAACCGCCCTTTCGCCGCTTCGCTTTGGAAGATCTAGTACGGCGCGGCCGGTGTTCAAATGGCGCGGCCGGTGCGATGGATGGCCACGCCTCTTCGGGGCTCGCCATGACGTGGTGGGTGCGGGCGGAGGCTACAGGTCGTCCCGGATGCAGGCCCTGGCGTGGCCCGGCGCGACCTCGCGCAGCGGCGGGACCGCCGCGGCACAGTCCGGGATCGCGTGCGGGCAGCGGGTGCGGAAGACGCAGCCCGAGGGCGGGTTGATCGGGCTGGGGATGTCGCCCTGCAGCAGGATGCGCTCGCGCCGCACCGTCGGGTCCGGCACCGGCGCGGCGGAGAGCAGCGCCGTCGTGTAGGGATGGCGCGGCGCGGTGTAGAGCGACCGGGCCGGCGCCGTCTCCATGATCCGGCCGAGATACATCACGATCACGCGGTCGCAGAGATACTCCACCACCGACAAATCGTGGGCGATGAACAGCATGGTCAGGCCCAGGTCGCGCTGCAGGTCCTGGATCAGGTTGACCACCTGGGCCTGGATCGAGACGTCGAGGGCCGAGACCGGCTCGTCCGCCACGATGAAGCTGGGCTCGACCGCCAGGGCCCGGGCGATGCCGATGCGCTGGCGCTGGCCGCCGGAGAATTCGTGCGGGTAGCGCGCGATGGCATCGGGCCGCAGCCCCACGCGGCGCAGGAGGTCGGCGATCCGCTCCGGCCGCTGCCGGCCGCGCGACAGGCCGTGGATGGTCAGCGCCTCGCCGACGATCTCGCCCACCGTCATGCGCGGGTTGAGGCTGGCATAGGGGTCCTGGAAGACGATCTGCATCTCGCGCCGATAGGCCTGGAAGGCCGATTTCGGCAGCCTGAGGATGTCGGTGCCGGCGAAGCGCACCGACCCGGCGGTCGGCTCGGTCAGGCGCAGAATCGAGCGGCCGACCGTGGTCTTGCCGGAGCCGGATTCGCCGACCAGCCCGACCACCTCGCCGCGCTTCAGCGAGAAGGACACGTCCTCGACCGCGCGGACATGCTGGCCCTTCTTGCCGAACAGGCCGCCGCCGATCGGAAACCAGGTGCGCAGGCCTTCGACCTCGAGCAGCGTCTCGCCCGGCGCCGGCAGGGCGATGGTGCTTTGGCGATCGGCCACGACGGCGCTCATGCCAGCTCGCTCCAGCGGATGCAGCGCGACATGTGCCCGCCGCCGGTGTCGGCAAGCGGCGGCACAGCGGCGGCGCAGGCCTCGATCGCATGGCGGCAGCGCGGCGCGAAGGTGCAGCCGGGCGGCAGCTTCCGGGGGCTCGGCACGTTGCCGGGGATCGCCTCCAGCCGACGCGCCTCGCCGCGGTCCAGCGCCGCATAGTCGGTGTGCGGCACGCTGTTCAGCAGGCCGATGGTGTAGGGGTGGCGCGGCGACTTGAAGATCTCGATGACGCCGGCCTCCTCCACCACCCGGCCGCCATACATCACGGCGACCCGGTCGGCCATCTCGGCCACCACGCCGAGATTGTGGGTGATGAACAGGATCGACATGCCGATCTCGGCCTGCAGCCGGCGCATCAGGTCCAGGATCTGGGCCTGGATGGTGACGTCCAGCGCCGTGGTCGGCTCGTCGGCGATCAGCAGTGCCGGCCGGCAGCACAGCGCCATGGCGATCATCACCCGCTGGCGCATGCCGCCGGACAGCTGGTGCGGGTAGTCCTTCAGGCGGCGGCGGGCGGCCGGGATGCCGACCAGCTCCAGCATCTGCGCCGCGGTGTCCATCGCCGCGCGACGGCCCAGGCCCTGGTGCAGCGCCACCGCCTCGGCGATCTGGTCGCCGACAGGATAGACCGGGTTCAGCGACGTCATCGGCTCCTGGAACACCATGGCGATGTCGTTGCCGCGGATGCGGCGCATCTCCGCTTCCGACAGGCGGGCGAGGTCGCGCTGGCGGCCCTGGCCGTCGGTGAACAGCATCTCGCCGCCGGCGATGCGCCCGGGCGGGGTCTGGATCAGCCGCATCAGCGACAGGCTGGTGACGCTCTTGCCCGAGCCGGATTCGCCGACCAGCGCCAGGGTCTCGCCGCGGCGGATGTGGAAGGTCACCCCGTCGACCGAGCGGATCGGCCCGTCCTCGGTGTCGAACCAGGTCCTGAGGTCGGTCACCGACAGGATGGTGTCCGTCCCTCCGGTCGGCGCTGGCCCGGTCGCCGCCATCAGGCGCGCGCGGCGCGGATGGTGGCGCGCACCCGCTCCGGATCGGTCACGGTGTTGGTGTATTCGCGCTCCAGCTCGGTGCCGCCCATGCCGATCTCCGGGTTGCGGTAGACCATGCCGCTCGGCTCGCTGCGCGGCGCCGCGAAATGCAGCTCGGTCAGCCCGGTGGCGCGACGGATGTCGGCGATGTTGGCTTCGTCCAGGTCGCCACAGCCCATGATGACGATGCGGTCGCCGGCCTGCTCGACCGCCCGCTTCAGGATCGCAAGGCCAGCCATGGCGTCCGGCCGCTGGCCCGAGGTCAGCACCCGGTCGACGCCGCAGCGGATCAGCGCTTCCAGCGCCTCTTCCGGGTCGCGGGTCATGTCGAAGGCGCGGTGGCAGGTGACCTTCATCGGCCGCGCCGCGCGCACCAGCTGCGCCGTCCGGTCCTCGTCGATCCGGCCGTCCGCGGTCAGGCAGCCGATGACGATGCCGGGCACGCCGAGCTGCTGCAGTGCTTTCACATCGGCCAGCATGCTGGCGAATTCGGTGTCGCTGTACAGGAAGTCGCCGCCGCGCGGCCGGATGATGGCGTGGAACGGGATGCGGGCGCGGGCCTTCACCTCCAGGATGGTGCCGATGCTGGGGGTCAGCCCGCCTTCGATCAGGCTGGCGCAGAGTTCGACCCGGTCGGCCCCGCCCTCCTGGGCCGCCAGGAACCCGTCCAGGCCTTCGACGCAGATCTCGATCACGGGGGTGGTCATGGACGGGTCTTTCGCTGCAGGGGTCATCGGCCGAGAGCCTTGAGCGACCGGGCGGACCAGACGGGCCGGGGGCGCCAGTCGAAGCCGCGGTCGAAGGGGAAGGTCGGGCGGGTGGTGCGGTGGCGCGGCAGATGCTCGACATCCTGGTCGACCACGCCGGGCGACAGCGCCATCAGGTTCGGGTTGGCGATCGGCGCCAGCTCCGGCGACAGGTAGCCGGACTTGACCACCAGGATCGCCACCTCGGCCGGATGCACGCCCAGCCGGGTGAAGTCGGCGATGGTGTGGAACGGCCGGCGCCGGGCGGTCAGCACCACGCGAATACCGCCGATGCGGACCAGGGCCTGGCGGTCGGCGAGGTCCGCGCCGGGGTCGAGGACCAGCACCTCGGCCTCCGTCTCGACCGACACGCTGCCCTTCGTGTCGAGCGTCGCTCCGACGCTCAGGCGCAGCCGGGCGCCGGCGCCGGCGGCGAAGCAGGAATCGGTGGCCGGACGGTCGGCGATGCCGGCGATCAGCACGTCCTGGGCGTCGCGCGCCAGCAGCGCCCGCAGCAGGTCGGCCCGGTCGCCGACGCCGCCGCCGGTCGGGTTGTCGCCGGAATCGGCCAGGATCACCGGCCGGGTCGCCGAGCCGACGGCCCAACCGACGCATTCCTCCACCGCGCCGGTGCGGCTGCCGAAGACGAAGTCGTCGCGCGCATCCCAATAGGCCTGGGCCAGGCGCGTGCCCTCGCGCTCCATCGCCGCCGGGTCGGTGCCGGTCATGATGATCGCGGCGGTCGAGCGCGGCTCGTCGGCCCAGACATAGCCGACCATCATCGAGGCATCGAGGATGCCGTCGACGGCGTCGACCGCGGGAAGCTGCGCGTAGAGCGACCTGGCCGGCTCGTCGACCGTGCTGGTGCGCTCGCCCGGCCACAGCACCGGCACCGGCACCCACAGCAGCAACGGCCGGACGCCATCCTTCAGGCGCTGGAGCAGCATGGTGCAGGCCCGGCGCTTGGTCTCCTCCACATCGATATGGGGCGCGGTGCGGTAGGTCGAGAACATGTCGAGCGCGTCGATGATGCGTTGGCTGACATTGCCGTGCAGGTCGTAGCTGGCGCTGATCGGGCAATCCGGCCCCACCGCGGCGCGGGCGGCGGTGATCCAGTCGCCCTCCGCGTCCTCCATGCCCTCGACATTCATGGCGCCGTGCATGGCGAGGTACAGGCCGTCGATCGGGCCGAGAGCGTTCAGCCGGTCGAGGAATTCGGCCTTGAACGCCTCATAGGTGGCGCGGGCGACCGGGCCGCCGGGGATGGCGCGGGCGTGCAGCGTCGACAGGAAGACAGCGTCGTAGTCGCGCAGCAGGGCGAAGGACGGATCGGC
The DNA here is from genome assembly GCF_052078665.1 of Inquilinus sp. CA228. Taxonomy (NCBI): domain Bacteria; kingdom Pseudomonadati; phylum Pseudomonadota; class Alphaproteobacteria; order Rhodospirillales; family Rhodospirillaceae; genus Inquilinus; species Inquilinus sp. CA228. The sequence continues at coordinate 77,492 of NZ_JBQJIK010000009.1, forward strand.
GAGGAGGGCGTCGCCGCGCAGCACCCGGAAATCCGCCTCGGTCGCCAGGACCGGACTGTAGGTGCTGCATTCGGTGTGGATGCCGCCGACGGCGATACGGAGAGATGCCATGTCTTCAGCCTTCTTCGGCGCGGGTCAGGAAGCGATGGGCGGCGATGCTGGCGGCGCCGCGGGCCCACAGGGCGCGGGTGGCGTGGTGGAAGCGGATGGTGGTCGAGGCGGCGAGGCGCGGCAGGACATTGGCTTCGATCGCCTGCTGGGTGACGGTGCGGAACAGCGGCCCCATCGCGCCCTCGACATCGACGATCAGCACGAATTCGGGGTCGTTCACCTGGATCACATGGGCGATGGCGAGACCCAGCGCGCCGCCGGCCCGGTGCAGGATGGCGATCGCCTCGGCATCGCCCTGTGCCGCCAGCGCCTCGACCTCCGCCGTGGTCGCGGCTGTGAGGCCCAGGGCCCGTGCCTGGGCCAGGATCGCCTGGCGCGGCGCCACGGTATCGAGGCAGCCGCGCTTGCCGCAGCGGCAGGGCAGCCCGCCCGGCTCGATCGTGCAATGCGCGATCTCGCCGGCGCCGCCGCCATGGCCGCGGTAGAGCGTGCCGTCGACATAATGGGCGCAGCCGATGCTGTCGCCGAAGGTGACGGTGGCGAAGGTGCGGTAGTCGCGCGCCAGCCCGTACAGCCGTTCGCCGGTGGCGACGGCGTTGGCGTCGTTCTCCAGGAAGGTCGGGACGCCTGTCGCCTGCTCCACCACCGCCGCCACCGGCAGGTCGATCCAGCCGAGATTGGCGGAGTGCAGGCAGCGGTCCTGGTCGTGGTTGACCAGGCCGGACAGGGCGACGCCGATGCCGCGCAGCCGGTCGGCCGGGATGCCGGCCTCGCCCAGGAGATGCGGGATCGATTCGCGGATGGTGCCGGCGATCGCCTGCGGATCGTTCGACCAGGGGGCCGTGCGCTGGCCCAGCACCGCGCCCTGGAAGTCGGTCAGCACCATCGTCACCGGCTCCTCCACGATCGAGGCGCCGATGAAGTAGCCATGGGTCGGGTTCAGCCGCAGCAGGATCGACGGCCGGCCCTGGCGCGACGGCGCCGAAGCGACCTCGCTTTCCTCCAGCGCGCCGTCCTGGATCAGTTCGCGGCTCAGCCCCGTGATCGCCGCCTTGCTGAGCCCGGTCCGGACCGCCAGCTCGGACCGGCTGAGCGGCCCGTGGTCGGCCACGGCTTCGAGCAAGGAGCGTTTCGACAGGTTGGCCATTCGCCTCGGCATCCGGTGCGTTAGACTTGACAGTTAGTTCACAAATTGAATTTAATCAAGCCGAAGGCTTCACTGATCGAACAAAACGCCGGGACATCCGGATCGATTCCACCAATGGGAGACGGACATGACCCTTGTGATCGACCGGCGCGGCGCGCTGGCCCTGGGCGGGTCGCTGGGACTGGCGGCGCTGCTGCGCGGCCATGGCGCACTCGCCGCCGACGCCTCGCAGATCGTGATCATGCAGAGCGAGGCGCCGCGCAGCATGGATCCCGCAGACCAGACCGCGACCTACACCTCGGCGATCCTGGAGCCGATGTATGAGGGCCTGACCGGCTACAACGACAAGATGGAGCTGGTCCCGGTCCTGGCCACCAAATGGGAGGCCGACGCCACCGGCACGGTCTGGACCTTCACCCTGCGCCAGGGCGTGAAGTTCCATGACGGCGAGCCCTGCAACGCCGACGCCGTGATCGCCAGCTTTGCCCGGCACATGGACGAGAAGCGCGGCTTGGCCGCCAGCGGCCGCTTCCGCGCCATCCTGGCCGAGGTCAAGGTGGTCGACGCCGACACCCTGCGCTTCACCCTGAAGCGCCCCTACCCCGCCTTCCTCAAGCTGATGGCCATCGCCTCCGCCACCATCGTCAGCCCGAAGGCCGACAAGGCCGGCACGCTGGGCCGCGCCGCGGTCGGCACCGGCCCGTACAAGCTGGCCGAGTACAAGTCGGGCGAATACGTGCTGTCCGAGGTCAATGCCGATTACTGGGGCGAGAAGGCCCCGACCAAGACCCTGAAGTGGATCTGGACCCAGGAGGCCGCAGTGATGAACATGGCGGTGCAGACCGGCGACGCCGATGTGGTCGTGCCGCTGCCGCCGGTCTTCGCCGCGCCGATCAAGGCCAATCCCGAGCTGAGGCTGATCCAGGGCAACCCGACCGCGGTGTTCTGGGTGTCGCTGAACGTCAAGCTGGCGCCGCTGGACGACGTCCGAATCCGCCAGGCGCTGAACCTGGCCACCGACCGGGCCGGGCTGGTCAGCAACCTGCTGTACGGCTTCGGCCTGCCGGCGACCTCGCCGCTGTCGCCGGCCGTGTTCGGCTATGACCCGACGGTCGAGGGCTATGGTCTGGACGTTGCCAAGGCCAAGGCGTTGCTGGCCGAGGCCGGCCACGCCGACGGCATCACCATCAATGTCGCGGTGCAGGAGCCGGAGGCGAACATCGCCGAGATCCTGCAGGGCATGTGGGCCCAGGCCGGCATCACGCTGAACATCCAGCGGATGGAGAGCGGGGTGTGGACCGCCGCCGCCTTCGGCACGCCGGAGGAGAAGGCGGCGCAGGGCGTGCACAGCGTCATCGCCTCCTGGTCGACCGGCACCTTCGACGCCGACCTGCAGCTGAAGCCGCTGTACCACACCGACAGCTGGTCGCCGAAGAGCGCCAATCTCGGCTTCTACAGCAACCCCGAGTTGGACGAGATCCTGAACCAGGCCGGGTCGTCGACCGACGATGCCGAGCGCAAGACGCTATACGCCAAGGCGCAGCGCATCATCGTCCAGGATGCCGCGCATGTGCTGCTGTACTACCCGAACGACCTCGCCGCCGCCCGCGCCGACGTCAAGGGCCTGTGGCTGCAGCCCGGCGGCGAGGTGATCCCGGAACGGGCGACGAAGGCTTGATGATCGCGGCTGAAACCGACAAAGCGTTCGTGTTGCCTCTCCCGCTTGCGGGAGAGGTCGGAGCCGCGCCAGCGGCTCCGGGTGAGGGCTCTTTCCATCCGCCGGCGCCAGCCCTCACCCGGTCTCGCTGCGCGAGCCCGACCTCTCCCGCCACGCGGGAGAGGCAACGCGTTGTTTGCCGGCGTATTCCCGCATGAAGGCCTACCTGACGCGCAAGCTGGTCGCGCTGCCGCTGATCCTGCTCGGCGTGTCGTTCCTGATCTTCGGCGCCGTGCGGATGCTGCCGGGCGACCCGGCGCGGATCATGGCCGGGCCGCAGGCGACGGGCGACGCCGTCGACGGCATGCGCGCGCGGCTCGGCCTCGACCAGCCCTTCCTGCTGCAATACGGGCTGTTCCTGAGCAACGCTGCCCAGGGCGATTTCGGCACGTCGATCAAATCCTCGAAGCCGGTGATCGAGGAGATCGCCGAGCGCTTCCCCAACACCGTCTCGCTGGCCGTGGTCAGCTATGTCTGGGCCATCCTGATCGGGGTCGCGGCCGGGATGCTGGCCGCGGTCTACCGCAACGCCTGGCCCGACCAGGCGGTGATGGTCGTCGCGATCGGCGGCGCCTCGGTCGCCAATTTCTGGCTGGCGCTGATGATGATGAGCCTGTTCGCGGCGGAGCTGAAATGGCTGCCGCTGCTCGGCGCCGGCGGCTGGCAGAACTACATCATGCCCTCGATCGCGCTTGGCCTGCTGCCCGCAGCACTGATCGCCCGCATGACCCGGTCGAGCATGCTGGAGGTGATCGGCCAGGACTATATCCGCACCGCCCGCGCCAAGGGCCTGGGGCCGCGGGTGATCTACCGCAAGCACGCGCTGCGCAACGCGCTGATCCCGATCGTCACCATCGTCGGGCTGAATTTCGGCGGCCTGCTGGGCGGCGCCGTGGTCACGGAATCGGTGTTCAACTGGCCCGGCATCGGCCGCCTGCTGGTCGACGCCGTGCGCTATCGCGACTATCCGATCATCCAGGGCGTCACCCTGCTGACCGTGACCTCGGTGGTGGTGGTGAACTTCCTGGCCGACCTGCTGATCGCCGCGATCAACCCCCGCATCCGCTTCGACTAGGACCATGACGACCCTCGCGGACAGCGACGACCTTCCGGCCGCCCCATCGCGGGCCAAGCGCCTGGGCCGCATCCTGCGCCGGCACCGCAGCCTGACGATCGGCGGCGCCATGGTGCTGCTGCTGGTGCTGGCCGGGCTGCTGGCGCCGCTGCTGGCCACCCATGACCCGACCCAGCAGTCGCTGGCCATGGCCTTGCGCCCGCCCTCGGCCGAGCATTTCTTCGGCACCGACCAGTACGGCCGCGACCTGTATTCCCGCATCGTCTACGGCGCCCGGCTGTCGCTGCTGGAGATCATGCTGGGCGTCGGCATCGCCCTGGTCGTCGGCATCCCGCTCGGCCTGCTGGCCGGCTATTCAGGGGGCCGGGTCGACCAGATCGTCATCTGGTTCATGGACATCCTGTTCGCCTTCCCGGGCATCGTGCTGTCGATCCTGATCGTCAGCATCCTCGGCACCAGCCTGGTCAACCTGATGATCGGCATCGCCATCTTCTCGATCCCGGTCTATGGCCGGCTGTCGCGCAACCTGGCCCTGGCGCTGAAGCAGGTGGAGTACACCGAGGCGGCGCGGGCGCTGGGCGCCGGGCTGTGGCGCATCCTGTTCCAGCACATCCTGCGCAACGCGCTGGGGCCGATCATCGTGCAGGCGACGCTGACCGCCGGCACCGTGGTGCTGACCGCCGCGAGCCTGTCGTTCCTCGGCCTCGGCGCCCAGCCGCCGACGCCGGAATGGGGCGCGATGATGAGCGACGGCCGCAACTTCCTGGGCGTCAACATCTGGCTGTCGCTGTTCCCCGGCCTGGCCATCACCTATTCGGTGTTGGGCTTCAACCTGTTCGGCGACGGGCTGCGCGACCTGCTGGACCCGCGGCGCTAGACGAAGGCGACCACCGTCACCACGACCAGCGCCGCGGCCATGACCAGGTTGATGATCCGCGCGCTGACCGGGTCGTGCAGCCAGCGCGACAGCGCCACCCCGGCCAGCAGCCAGCAGAAGTGGATCAGCACGACCATGCCGCCGAGCACCGTCGTCTTCACCGCGGCGTCCAGGCCGCTGTTCCCGGCGATGACCGTGGTGCCGGCGAAGACCGCGGCGATCGCGACATAGGCCTTGGGATTGGCGATGGCGAGCCCAAAGCCGCCCAGGAAGCCCGGCGCGGCCGCCGGCCCGTCCCGGCCGCCGAGCGGCGGGGCCGTGGCGATCTTAAAGGCCAGGTACAGGATATAGACGGCCGACAGGATGCCCAGCGCCAAAGCGCCATGCGGGATCGACGTCACCAGCGCCACCACCCCGGCCGCCACCGCCAGCAGCACCGTGACCGTCCCGGCGATCAGCCCGGCGGCATAGGGCAGCGAGCGGCGGATGCCGAAGGAGGCGCCGATCGCAGTGACGCTGATCGTCGACGGGCCGGGGCTGCCCATGACGACCGACGACGCCAGGAGCAGCGCGGCCAGCGGGTGCCACAGGCCCGGATCGGAGAGAGATGTGTCCATGCCGAGGACGGTACCGTTCGGCGCCGGACCGGTCTTGCACGCCGGTGCTGCCACCCCGGCTGCGGTGCCTAAGCCTGGACGAGCAGCGCCGTTCCGTACATCACGCCGATGCCGGCGACGATGCCCGCGATGGCGACGGCCGGGACGGGCGAGCGGCCGGTCCCGGGCATCCGGCGCAGCATCAGGATGCCGACCTCGACGATCACCTGCAGGATGGCCCCGGCACCGACCGCGAGCGCCAGCGCCGCCCAATGCGGCGAAAAGGCGTAGCTGCCGAGCCAGATGCCGGCGACCGCGGGCAGCCCGGCCAGGGCCACGAGGCCGATGAGGACCGGGAGCTTCGGCCGGCGGTCGAGCAGCGGCGCGACGATGCCGATGCCTTCGGTGACGTTGTGCAGCGTGAAGCCGAGCACGAGGAAGGAGCCGAGCGCGGCCGCCCCGGTGGCGAAGGCCGACCCGATCGCCAGCCCCTCTCCGAGATTGTGCAGACCGATGCCGAGCGCGATGGAGGTGGCCAGCGCCACCCCGGCCAGCCCATGCCCCTTGCGACGGCCGACCGCCATCAGGACGACGAAGGCGAGGCCGGCGACGAGCCAGACCAGCACCGGAGCTTGCAACTCCGGCGCGGCCCGGCCGGCCAGCTCGACCGCCTCGCCGAGCGTGTCGACCAGGAGGAAGGCGAGCAGCCCGATCGTCAGGGCCAGGGCGAAGGTGAAGCCGTGCGCACCGCCGGCCTTCAGCGCCGGATAGAACAGCATGCCGAGCGCGATCGGCAGGACGCCGACGAACAGGCCGACCAGGCCGAAATTCCCCAGCATGCCGGTGTTCACGGGCGGCGTGGCGACAGCCACGTCGATCGTATGCTCGAAACCGACGCCGCTGCGGGTGAGGAAGAGCAGGTGATGGGTCTCGCCCAGGACCCAGGGATACGGCACTCGCAGCCAGGCCGTTGCCAGCCGGTCGATCGGCCCCGGCGGGTCCTGGGTGAAGGACCAGTAGGCGCCGTCGACCTGGATCTGCGCGATCTCGATCGGGGCTGTGCCGCCGGCCCGCACCAGGACCGAGATGCCGCCGCTGTCCAGGGCGGTCCGCTCGACGGTCAGCTGCTCGGCGGGCGGCGCGCCGGACGAGAAGCTGCGCAAGGGATCTGTCGCCAGAAAGGCGGCCGCGATCGCGATGATCAGGATCAGCGGCAGCAGCGTCCAGGCCAGGGCCCGCATCATGCCCGCACCTCGAAATTCCCCATCCAGCCGAGCTCGGCGAATTCGGACTGGTGGGCGTGGAACATATAGAGGCCCGGCTCATGGTCCTTGAAGCTGAACTCCAGGATGCCGCGCTGGGCCTGGCACTGCATGATCGTGTCGACCGTGCGCAGGGTCGGGGTCAGGGTGGTGCCGTGGTCGTAGTAGTCGAAGAAGTTGGCGTGCAGGTGGAACGAGTTGATCGGGTCGAACTCGGTGATGTTGACCAGATACACCCGCACCGGCCGCGCCCGGTCGATCGGGATCGGGCGCTTGGCATAGGCATGCGCCACCGTGTTGACGGCGTAGACCTCGTTCTCGTCGTCGAAATTCGTGTCGAAGGCGTTCATCACCATCAGCAGCTCCTGCCACCCGGCATTCTCGGGCGTCCCGAGCAGGCGGGAGCGCGCGACCGCTTCATGGTCGGGATGGCGGGCCGGATCGGGATCGATGACGAAGGCGCCGTACATGCCCTTGTGGATGTGCCGCCGCAGCGGCACGAAGTGGCAGTGGTAGAGATGGCAGCCGAACGGAAAGGCGTCGAATTCATAGGTGAACTCGCCGCCGGGCTCGACCACTCCGGCCCCGGGGACGCCGTCCATCCAGGCCGAATGGATGCCGTGGAAATGCAGCGTGTGCGGATGGCTGCCGAGATTGCGCAGGCGGATCCGCAGCCGGTCGCCTTCCGTGGCGCGCAGCGACGGCCCGGGCACGCGGCCGTTGTAGGTCCAGGCCGGGAACATGAGGCCCGGCGCGATCTCGATCTCCTTCTCCTCGGCCGTGATCTCGAACTCGCGCGTCGTTCGGCCGGACGCATCCCGGCTGACGATGCCGGTCTCCCAGTCGGTGAGGAGGGCGTGCGGATCGAAGCCGTTCCGGGCATCGTCGACCGTGCCGACGGTGATCATGCCGCCATGGTCGCCATGCGGGGGCGGCGTTTCGCCAGGGGACTCGGGAGTGGCGGCACCGTGGCCGCCATGCTCCTGCGCGACGGCGCTCGATCCCGCCTGGGCGAGAGCGGTCCCTCCCATCAGCGCGCTTCCCGCCAGAAGCCGCCGCCGTGTCACCGCACGTCCGAACCAGGATCGCAATCATGCCTCCGCACGCGTGACTCCCGATCCGGCCGCCGCGGACAAGGTCTGCACTTCATAATATAGCGCCGGCTAACTTTGGTTCGTTAGTCTTTTGTTAAAAGCCTCGGCTGCTGCCGATCTTCTCTCCTTGGGGAGAGGGAGGGGCCCGCCGCGTTGGCGGCGGGAGGGTGAGGGGGACTACCCCTCCACCGTCCCGATCACCGCCAGGCAGTCGCCAGCCTTCACCAGCCCCGGGAAATGCCGGGCCGCCAGGATGCCGTCCAGCGCCGCGCGGTATTCCGTCGGCGCCTGGCCGGTGCGGTCGATCGGGTGGATGCGGGCGATGATCTCGCCCTGGCGCACCGGGTCGCCCAGGTCGACGCAGGTCTCGGCCATGCCGTCCTGCTCGGCGAAGCGGAAGCAGTCGGCGGAGGGCATGTCGAGCCAGCGGCTGGGGGCGCGCTCGACCTCGCCCTGCAGGATGCCGGCATGGCGCAGCAGGTTGCGCACGCCGCGTTTGGCGATGCCCGCCGTGCGTGCGGTGGCGGTGCCGCCGCCGCCGAGCTCGGTGGTGACGAAGACCTTGCCCGCCGCCTCGGCCGCGGTGTCGTACATGCCGACCGCGTCGATCTCCAGCATCCGCATCGACCAGGGGGCGGAGAAGGCCTCGACCGCCGCGAAGCAGCGCGCCTCCTGGTCCTTGTCGGGCAGGATGTGGGCGGCAGCGAAGGGCACGAAGTCGAGCGTCCGGCCGCCGGAGTGGAAGTCGAGCACGATGTCGGCCAGCGGCAGCAAATGGCGCTGGAAGTAGTCGGCGATCTTCTGCGTCGGCGTGCCGTCCGGCCGGCCCGGGAAGCTGCGGTTCAGGTTGCCCTTGTCGATCGGCGAGGTGCGGGTGCCGGCCCGGAAGGCGGGAGTGTTCATCGCCGGGACGATGATCACCCGGCCGCGGACCGAGGCCGGGTCCAGCGTCCGCGCCAGATCGAACAGCGCGATCGGCCCCTCGTATTCGTCGCCGTGATTGGCGCCGGTGAGGAGCGCGGTCGGTCCCTCCCCGTTGCGGATCACGGCGACCGGGATCATCACCGAGCCCCAGGCCGAATCGTCCCGGCTGTAGGGCAGGCGCAGCGTGCCGTGCTGCACCCCGTCGCGGTCGAAATCGACCGAGGGGACGATCGGCGAGGGCGGCAAGTCGACAACCGTCATGGCTTGACGAAGAGCTGGCGCGGCACGTCGGCCAGGATCTCGACGCCGCTGTCGGTGATGGCGATGCTCTCGGTGATCTCCAGCCCCATCTCCTCCAGCCACAGCCCGGTCATGAAATGGAAGGTCATGCCGGGCTCCAGCACGGTGCGGTCGCCGGGGCGCAGGCTCATGGTGCGCTCGCCCCAGTCGGGCGGATAGCTGAGGCCGATCGGGTAGCCGGTGCGGTTGTCCTTGATGATCCCGTACGTCTTCAGCACCGCGAAGAAGGCGTTGGCGATGTCCTCGCAGGTGTTGCCCGGCCGCGCCGCGCTCAGGCCCGCTTCCATCCCCTCCAGCACCGCCTTCTCGGCATCCACGAAGGCCTGGGTCGGCTTGCCCAGGAACACGGTGCGCGACAGCGGGCAGTGGTAGCGCTTGTAGCAGCCGGCGATCTCGAAGAAGGTGCCCTCCCCCGACCGCATCGGCTTGTCGTCCCAGGTCAGATGCGGGGCCGAGGCGTCGGCGCCGGAGGGCAGCAGCGGCACGATCGCCGGGTAGTCGCCGCCGAAGCCGTCCACACCGCGGATGCCGGCATCGTAGATCTCGGCCACCAGGTCGTTCTTGCGCAGGCCGGGTTCGACCTTCTCGAAGATCCGCTTGTGCATCGCCTCGACGATGCGGGCGGCCTTGCGCATGTAGTCCAGCTCCTGCGGGCTCTTCACCGCGCGCTGCCAGTTCACCAGCGCGGTGGCGTCGGCGAAGCGGGCATTGGGCAGATGGCGCTGCAGCGAGGCGAAGGCGGCGGCCGAGAACCAGTAATTGTCCATCTCGACGCCGATCGACAGGCGGCCCCAGCCGCGCGAGTCGATGATGTCGGCCAGCCGGTCCATCGGGTGCCGCTCGGTCGACTGCACGTAATGGTCGGGGTAGCCGATGATGTTGTCAGGGGCGAGATAGGCGGTGCGCTTGGCGCCGTTGGCATCCTGGCCGCGGCCGTACCAGATCGGCTCGCCCTCCGGCGGCACCAGCACGCCCTGGTGGACGTAGAAGGACCAGCCGTCATAGCCGGTCAGCCAGGCCATGTTCGACGGGTCGCTGACCCACAGCAGGTCGATGCCGCGGCGGGCCATGGCGGCACGGGTCTTGGCGAGCCGCGCGGCATATTCCTCGCGGCTGAAGTTGAGCTCTACGGACATAGCGTGCCTCTCAGCTTTCGAAGGGAGTGCCGACCCCGGCGGCGGCGACGCGGCCGCGGGCCAGGGTGGCGATGGCGGTGTCCTGGACGCCGGTGCCGGTCAGGTCCGCGACGGTGATGGCGGCGGCGGAGGGCCGGCCCGCTGCCCTGCCCGCAATCACGGCGCCGAGCTCCGGGAAGACGGCGTCGGCGGCGATGGCCCCGGAAGCGATGGCGTGGTGCAGCTCGCCCAGCCGGCGCGTCTGGGCCAGGCTGTCGGCGACGTAAAGATCGGCGCGAGCGAGAACGGCAGGGTCCAGCTCGTTCTTGTGCTCGGCGTCCGACCCCATGGCGGTGACATGCTGGCCGGGCGCCAGCCACCCGGCCCGCAGGATCGGCTCGGCCGCCGGGGTGGTGGTGACGATGATGTCGGCGCCGTCGACCGCGGCCTGCGGCGCCGCCTCGGCATGGACGGCGATGCCCAGCTCGTCCGACAGCCTGGCCGCCAGCGCCTGCGCCCGGTCGGGGTCGCGGGCCCAGATCCGCGCTTCGACGATCGGCCGCACCAGGGTCAGGGCCTTGAGCTGCAGCCGGGCCTGCACCCCGGCGCCGAAGATCGCCGCCACCCGCGAGTCCGGGCGCGAGAGATATTTCGCTGCCACCGCCCCGGCCGCGGCGGTGCGGACATCGGTCAGATAGCCATTGTCCAGGAACACGGCGTCGACCAGCCCGGTGCGGGCGCTGAACAGCACCATCAGCCCGTTGGTGCTGGGCAGGCCCAGCTTCGGGTTGTCGAAGAAGCCGGGGCTGATCTTGATGGCGAAGCCGTCCAGCCCCGGCACATAGGCGGTCTTGACGTCGACCTCGCCGCGATGCTCGGGGATGTCCAGGCGCAGGATCGGCGGCATCGCCACATCCTTGGTGGCCAGCGCCAGGAACGCGTCCTCGACGCAGGCGACGGCGTCGCGGTCGAGCGGGACGGCACGGCGCAGCTCCGCCTCCGTCACGATGGTCATGCGGGGCACGGTGTCTCCTCCCAGGCGCCCCCCCAACGACCGGAAACGATCTTGCGGTGCAGCGCCATGTCGATGTTGCGGCCCGACAGCACCAGGACGGTCGGGCCAGGAACGGTGAGCTTGCCGGCCAAGAGGGCGCCGATGCCGACCGCGCCGCCGCCCTCGACGATCTCCTGCTCCGCCGCATAGGCGTGGTCGATCGCGGCGGCGATCTCGGGCTCGGACAGCAGCACCGCCTCGTCCAGCAGGTCGCGGGCCAAAGCGAAGGTATGGCGGTTGTCGAGGCCGATGCCGCCGCCCAGGGAATCCGCCAGGGTCGGCAGCTCCTCGACCGCGACCGGGCGGCCGGCGGCGAGGCTGTCCCGCATCGCCGGGCCGCGCGCCATCGACACGCCGACCATCCGGGCCTGCGGCCGCAGCCCTTTGACCGCGGCAGTGATGCCGCCGAGCAGGCCGCCGCCGGACAGCGGCACCACCACCTGCGCCACATCGGGCAGGTCGGCGACGATCTCGAGCCCGATCGTGCCCTGGCCGGAGATCACGTCGGCATGGTCGAAGGGCGGGATGGCGGTGAAGCCCTCCTGCGCCACCAGCCGGTCGACCTCCTCCTGCGCATCGTCCTGGGACCGGCCGACGATGCGGATCTCGGCCCCGAGCGCACGGATCGCGGCGACCTTGTTCTCCGGCACCAGGGCGGACATGCAGACGACACAGCGCAGGCTCTGGCGGGCGGCGGCATGGGCCAAGCCGCGGCCGTGATTGCCCGTCGAGGCCGCGGCAATACCGACCTTCCGCGCCTCGGGCGGCAGCGACAGCACCGCATTGGTGGCGCCGCGCAGCTTGAAGCTGCCGGTGGTCTGCCGGGTCTCCAGCTTGAGGAACACCGGCGCCCCGGCGCGCTCGGACAGAGCGGCCGAGCGGACCAGCGGCGTCCGCACCACCTCCCCGGCGATGCGATCGGCGGCGGCGCGGATGGTGTCGAGGGTGACGGCGTGGGTCATCGGGTGGCCGTCCGGAGAGAGACGTAGGTTGGGTTCGCTCTCGGCGAACCCAACATCGGGGCCGCAGCACCGGAGTGTTGGGTTCGCATCCGCGAACCCAACCTACGACTTTGCTCTCTGTTGTCATGCCCGGGCTTGACCCGGGCATCCAGAAGATGTCGAGACCCTCTGGATTGCCGGGTCAAGCCCGGCAATGACATTGAAAAAAGCGGATAGGCGACCATCACGACCTCACAGCGCCATCAGCCGGCCGAGATCCGGCCGGGGGCGGTCGTCGCCGCACAGACGCAGCGCCATCCAGGCGGTGGCGAGGTTGCTGGTCACCACCGGCTTGCCGATCCGGCGCTCGATGTCCGCCGCCACCCCGGCGGCGCGCAAAGCGGTGCAGGAGATGAACAGCGCCTCGGCGTCCGGCGCCATCGCCGCCTCGGCCGCCGCCACGATCGACGGCAGGCTGATCCGCGCCATCTGGCGGTCGTCGTCCAGGCCGAGGCAGGTGAAGCGGGCGATGTCATGGCCGTGGCCGGCGAAGTAATCGGCCATCGGCCGGCTGGTCTCGACCGTGTAGGGGGTCAAGACCGCGATCCGGCGGGCGCCGAGCGCATCGAGGGCGCGGCGGGCGGCCAGCGGCGGGGTCACCACGATGACGCCCGGCTTGGCCTCGCGGATCGCCTCCTCGATCGCGTCGTCGCCCATCACCACCGAGGCCGAGGTGCAGGAGTAGCAGACGAGGTCGAGATCCTCCTCCGGCAGGATCAGCCCGGCGCCCTCGGCGAGGCGCGGCTGCATCCGGCGCAGATTCTCCGGCGTGGTCGGGTTGGCATAGGCGATGCGGGCGACATAGAGGCCGATCCGGTCGCTGGCGACCATGCGGCGGAAATCCGGCTCGCTGGTGTGGTCGGTCGCCAGGATGACCAGGCCGATCCGCTTCGCCAGCGGGCGGTCGTCGAAGCTGAGCGGCAGGGTGGACCGTTCGATCTCGGGCATCACGGGCTCCGGCTCAGCGCAGCGGCCGGAAGCGGCGCTCCAGGAAGCGGAGGCCGACCACGGCGATCAGGCTGATGACGAGGAAGAAGGCGCCGACCAGCGTCATCGGCTCCAAATAGCGGTAGTTGTAGTTGGCGACGCTGCGGGCCTGGTTCATCAGCTCCAGCACCGTGATGGCGGAGAGCAGCGGCGTCTCCTTGAACATGGCGATGAAGTAGTTGGCCAGCGCCGGCAGCATCGGCGGGATCGCCTGCGGCAGGATGACGTGGCGCCAGCTCTGCCCCGCCGTCAGGTTGCAGGCCTTCGCCGCCTCCCACTGGCCGCGCGGGGTGTTGTCGATGCCGGCGCGGTACACTTCCGCCGTGTAGGTGGCGTAGTGCAGGCCGAGGCCGATCACCCCGGCGGTCAGCGGCGACAGCGTCAGGCCGAGATCCGGCATGATGTAGAACAGGAAGTACAGCTGCACCAACAGCGGCGTGCCGCGGATGAACTCGATCAGGAAGCCGGTGATCCGTGCCAGCCAGCGGCGGCGGGTCCGGCGCAGCAAAGCGAGGCCGAGGCCCAGCACCACCGCCAGGGCGTAGCCCAGGATGGTGGCCAGGATGGTGATCTTCACGCCCTGGATCAGGGTCGGGAGGATCTCGGCGACGAAGGCCCAGTCCCAATCCATGGCTCAGCTCCGCACGCCGTCGAGGCCGCGGGCCAGGCGGCGCTCCAGCGCCCGCACCCCGGCCGAGATCAGCAGCGCCAGCGCGAAATAGATCACCAGGATGGTGAGGAAGGGGAAGGCGGTGCTGCCGGTCTGGGCCCGCACGATCTGGGCCTGGAAGGTCAGGTCGGTCAGCGAGATCAGCGACACCACGGCGGTGGCCTTCAGCAGCTCGATGGCGTTGTTGCCGAAGGTCGGCAGCATCAGCACGAAGGCCTGGGGCAGGATGACGTGCCACAGGCTCTGCCGCCGGGTCAGGTTGAGCGCGACGCAGGCCTCGCGCTGCTCGCGCCCGATCGACTGCACGGCGCCGCGCACCACCTCGGCCCCATAGGCCCCGACATTGAGGCCGAGGGCCAGCACGCCGGCCTGCAGCGGGCTCATCTCGAACCCGGCCAGCGGCAGCACGAAATAGACCCAGAACAGCTGCACGAAGATCGAGGTGCCGCGGAAGAACTCGACATAGGTCGTGGCCAGCGCCCGCAGAGCGAAGCTGGACGACAGCCGCCCCAGCCCGGCCAGGAAGGCGAGCACCAGCGCCAGGGCGCAGCCCAGCACGGTCAGCTCGATGGTCACCCAGGCGCCCTGCAGGATCAGCCCGAGATAGCCTTCCCACTGGTTCATGCGGCGGCTCGCGAAATGACGTTCTCAGGATCGCGATGCCGTCGCCGCCCCAAGCCAAACGAGTCCCCCCTCCCGCAAGGGGAGGGAGGACTCAGAAAGAGAGCGATCTTCAGGGTCGTGGGGACAGTCACCGACCTCTCCGTCTCAGTTCGGACCGCCGCACATCGCGTCGCGGTTGGTCTCGAGCGCGGCCTTGGCCGAGAAGCCGTAGGGCTCGACGATCTTGGCGAACTCGCCGGACTGCTTCAGCGCCGCCAGCTCCTTGTCGAAGGCGTCGCGCAGCGCCGTGTCCTGCTTGCGGAAGGCGGCGCCGTCGCAATAGACCGGCGCGTTCTTCACCGGCCCGACCATCTCGATGTTCGGGTCGCTGGCCTTCTTCAGCAGGTCCTGGATCGACAGGATCGGCAGCGAATAGACGTCGATGCGGCCGTCCTGCAGCATCTTGATGCCGCTCTGCCCGTCCGGCACCACGATCACCCGATCGCGCGGCACCCCGGCCTCCAGCGCCAGCCGCTCCTCGGTGCCGCCGCCCGGCGCGCCGATCTTGGCGTCGGCGTTGGCGGCGATGTCGGCGTAGCTCTGGAAGTTCGAGGGGTTGCCCTTCTTCACCGCGAAGGCCTCGCCGTCGCACAGGATCGGCTGCGAATAGGACACGGCGCGGCAGCGCTCCGGCTTCATGAACAGGCCGGCGGTGACCGCGTCGAAACGGCGGGCCTGCAGCCCGGGGATCATGGCGCCGTATTCCGAGATCGAGGCGACGACGTCGGGCACGCCCATGCGTTTGAACACCTCGCGCGCCACGTCCGGCCCGGCGCCGGAGACCTTGCCGTCCGCCGCCACCGCGGTGAAGGGCGGCTCGTTGGCGATGGCGATGCGGGCGAAGCCCTGCTCCTTCAGATTGTCCAGCGTGTCGGCCGCGGCCGGCTGTGCCAAGGCCACGGCCGATACGGCGGCCAGGATCAGACGCGCGCAAAATCCTTTGTTCATTTCTGCCTCTCCTGTTCTCGCGTTTGGGTGCCGCCGCCGCGGTCAGATCCGTTGGCCGGCGGCGATGATCTTCTTGAGGAAGGTTTGGGTCCGCTCCTCGCGCGGGTGCCGGAAGATCTCGTCCGGCGGCCCTTCCTCGACGATCCGGCCCCGGTCGAAGAACAGGACCCGGTCGGCGAAGTCGTGGGCGAAGCTCATCTCGTGGGTGACCAGCAGCATGGTCATGTCGGTCTCGGCGGCGAGGCGGCGCATCACGTTCAGCACCTCCTCGACCAGCTCGGGGTCGAGCGCCGAGGTGACCTCGTCGAACAGCATGATCTTCGGCTTCAGCGCGAGGGCGCGGGCGATCGCGACGCGCTGCTTCTGGCCGCCGGACAGCTGCGCCGGCATTGCCTTGGCCTTCTCCGCCATGCCGACCAGCTCGAGCAGCTCCATCGCCCGGGCCTCGGCGGTCTTGCGGTCGACGCCGGCGGTCAGGATCGGCGCCAGGGTCACGTTGTCCAGCACGCATTTGTGCGGGAACAGGTTGAACAGTTGGAACACCATGCCGATCTTGGCGCGCATCTTGTGCAGATGGCGGTCGTCGGCCGCCACCAGCCCGCCGTTCCGCTTCATGTGGAACAGCTGCTCGCCCTCGATCCGGATATGGCCGCCGTTGATCTCCTCCAGCGTCATCAGGATGCGCAGGATGGTGGTCTTGCCCGAGCCGGACGGCCCGATCAGGGCCAGCTTCTCGCCCGGCTTCACGGTGAAGGTCAGGTCGTTCAATACGGTCAGCGGCCCGAAGCGCTTGGTCACGCCCTCGACGCTGATGCACGGGTCCGATACGGAATTTGCCAAGTCGCTCTCCCTGTTGCGGCGACGGGCCTCTGTTGCCGCCAACGATGGAAGGGAGACAAAATCATGTCAAATGGAAAAACAAATCAGTACAATTTGACCTGCCGTGATGATTCCTTAGGCAGCGGCTTGCCGATTCCTACATCGCCAGCAGCACCGGCTCCGGCTCGCCCTGCAGCAGGTTGACGACGATCTTCAGCCCGTCGCGCAACTGCTCCGGCGTGGTCGAGCCGACCGAGATGCGCACCGCCGGCTGCCGGTCCATGCCGCCCTCGCTGGCGCCCCCGATGGCAAACGAGGCGCCGGGCGCAATCGCCACGCCCTGCAGCCGGGCATGCGACACGAACTCCTCCTCCGACCGCCGCTCGCCCAGCGGCAGCCAGACATGCAGCCCCTGCGGATGGGCCTTGTGCGGAATGCCGGCCAATATCTCGGCGGCGATCGCCTGGCGGCCGCGGATCGCCTCGACCTGCCAGCGCACCAGCTCCGCCGCCGTGCCGTTCTCGACCCAGCGGGCGGCCAGCTCCGCGATCAGCCCGGTCGCCATCCAGCTGGTCACCAAGCTGCGGTTGGCGACCGCCGGGCACAGCCGGTCCGGCACCACCAGATAGCCGGCGCGCAGCCCCGGCATCACGCATTTGGTGAAGGTGGTGACATACAGCGTGCGCTCCGGCGCCAGGGCGGCCAGCGGCGGCAGCCGCTCGCTCAACAGCGGCGCCAGCACGTCGTTCTCGATGATCTGCAGGCCGTGGCGGCGCGCGACCGCGACGATCTCGGCCCGCCGCGCCTCACCCATCAGGCTGGCAGTGGCGTTGATCGGGTTCGGCATGACGAACAGGGCGCGGACATCGCCCTCGCTGCAGGCCTCGTCCAGCGCCTCGGGGATCACGCCCTCCGCATCGATCGCCACGCCGCGCAGCCGCAGGCCGAGATAGGCCGCCAGCGGCACCAGCGTGTGGTGGCCGACCGCCTCGGTCACCACGGTCGACCCAGGCGGGGCCGCGGCCATCAGGGCGATGGTCATGCCGGAGGTGGCGCCGTTGGTCAGGTGGATGGTGCCGGGCGTGGCCTCGACCCCGCAATGCTCGCGCAGCCAGCCCTGCGCCACCCGGCGATGGCGGGCGAACAGCGTGTTCGGGCGGAAGGACAGCACGGCGGAATGCGGCAGCGTGTCGGCCAGGTCGTGCAGCGCCGCCTTCATCGCATCGATGTGCAGGGTCTCGCACACCACCGGCTTCAGGATCGAGAGATCGATGACCTCGCTCAGCCGCTCGGGAATGTACGGCGGGACAGGCTCGCGCTGCGGCGGGCGGATGAAGGTGCCGCGCCCGGTCTCGCCGGAGATCAGGCCGCGGCGGATCAGCTCCTCATAGGCGCGGCTGACGGTCTGCACCGACAGGTCCAGCGTCTCGGCCATCTGCCGGTGCGTCGCCAGCCGCTCCCCCGGCTGCAGCCGCCCATCCGAGATCGCGCGCGCGATCTGGTCGGCCAGGGAGAGATAGGCGGGCCGGCGCAGGGCGGCGGGATCGGGCTGCCAGATTGTCATGATTGGACTGTGATCCAGGATCAGTTCAATTGACAACCCGAATTGCGCACCGGCATGGTTTCGGCCATGTCCTCCGTCAAGCTCGACCCGATCGACCTGCGCATCCTGGCCGAGATCCAGCGCGACGGGCGCATCACCAAGCTGGCCCTGGCCGAGAAGGTCGGGCTGTCGCCGACGCCGTGCTGGACCCGGCTGCACCGGCTGCAGCGCGAGGGCGTGATCTCCGGCTACCACGCCCGGCTGGCGCTGCGCCGGATCGCGCCCTTCGCCATGGTGTTCGTCGAGATCACGCTGGGCGCCCACCGCCAGGCGGATTTCGACCGGTTCGAGCGGGCGGTGAAGGCGGTGCCGGAGGTGGTGGCCTGCTGGTCGCTGGGCGGCGGCATCGACTATCTGCTGAAGGTCGTGGCGCGCGACATCGACGGCTATCAGCGGCTGGTCGACCGGCTGCTGGAGGAGGAGATCGGCATCGACCGGTACTTCACCTACATCGTCACGCGAACGGTGAAGGATGATGTGGTGGTGCCGGTCGAGGTGCTGGCGGGGCCGGACGCAACTTAGGCAGAGAGACTCTCTCCGCGTCCCCCACCCCGCGAGAGACTTGGTCTTCCGGCCGCGGCCCGAACAGCCTCCTTCTCCCCCGCTCTCCCCCTACCTTGGCGGCCTCGCCCTTGACGGAGGCTCAGCCAATGACCGCCCTCGCCACCCGGCCCAGCCAGCATGACGCGCTGGGGCGCCTTACCGACCGCCGGCTGTTGCGCGAGCTGGCCTATGTCGATGGCCGCTGGACCGCCGCCGCCAACGGCGCGGTGTTCGAAGTCGCCGACCCCGCCACCGGCGTCACCGTCGCCCGCGTGGCGCGGCTGGGCGCGGCCGAGGCGGACCGCGCCATCGCCGCCGCCGAGGCCGCCTTCCCGGCCTGGCGGGCGCTGCTGCCGCAGGAGCGGGCGGCGAAGCTGCGCAACTGGTTCGACCGGATCCTGGCGGCCAAGGAGGATCTGGCCCTGCTGATGACGCTGGAGCAGGGCAAGCCGCTGGCGGAGTCGCGCGGCGAGATCGACTACGGCGCCGGCTTCGTCGAGTGGTTCGCCGAGGAGGCCAAGCGCCTGAACGTCGAATCCGTCACCAGTCCCCTGCCCGGCGCCGAAATGATGGTGCGGCGCGAGCCGCTGGGCGTGGTCGGCGTCGCCACGCCGTGGAACTTCCCCTGCGCCATGCTGACCCGCAAGGCTGCGGCCGCCCTGGCCGCCGGCTGCACCGTGGTCGCCCATCCGTCGTCGCAGACCCCGCTGTCGGCCCTGGCCCTGGCCGAGCTGGCGGAGCGTGCCGGCATCCCCGCCGGAGCGCTGAACATCGTCACCGGCGACCCGGAGCCGATCGTCGGCCGGATCTGCGCCGACAGGCGGGTGCGGGCGGTCAGCTTCACCGGGTCGACCGAAATCGGCCGGCTGATCGCCGAGCGCTGCGCCCCGACGATCAAGCGGCTGCAGCTGGAACTGGGCGGCCACGCGCCGCTGATCGTCTTCGCCGATGCCGATCTCGACCGCGCCGTGTCGATCGCGATCGACGCCAAATTCGCGACCTCGGGCCAGGACTGCCTGGCCGCCAACCGGATCTATGTCGAACGGCCGGTCTATGCCGCCTTCTGCGCGGCCTTTGCCAAGAGGGTGGCGGCGCTCAAGGTCGGCAACGGCCTCGACCCGGAGACCGAGATCGGGCCGCTGATGCATGGCCGGGCCGTGGCCAAGGCGGCGGAGCATGTCCAGGACGCCGTGACCCGCGGCGCCCGCTGCCTCGCCGGCGGCGATATCCATGCGGCCGGGCCGCTGTTCTTCGCCCCGACCGTGCTGGCCGACGTGCCGGACGACGCCGCGATCATGCGCGAGGAGACCTTCGCCCCGGTCGCCGCCGTCACCGCCTTCGACGCCGAGGACGAGGTGATCGCCCGCGCCAACGACACCGAATACGGGCTGGTGGCCTATGTCGTCACCCGCGACGGTGCCCGGATGCTGCGGCTGGGCCGCGCGCTCGACTACGGCATGGTCGCGGTCAACCGGGTGAAGATCACCGGCGCCCCGATCCCGTTCGGCGGCACCAAGCAGTCCGGCCTCGGCCGCGAAGGCTCGCGCCACGGCATCGAGGCCTTCACCGAACTCAAGTATCTCTGCCTGGACGCCGCCTGAGCGCCCGCCCCTCGTTCAAGGAGATTTCCGATGGCCCTTCGCGGCAACGAACTCGACGCCTGGGATCGCGACCATTTCTTCCACCCGTCGACCCATATGGCGGCCCATGCCCGCGGCGAGACGCCGAACCGGATCATCACCGGCGGCGAGGGCGTCTACATCACCGACCGCGACGGCAAGCGCAGCCTGGACGCCTTCGCCGGGCTGTACTGCGTCAATGTCGGCTATGGCCGCCGCGAGATCGCCGACGCGATCGCCGCCCAGGCGCATGAGCTGGCCTATTACCACGCCTATGTCGGCCACGGGTCTGAGCCGTCGATCCGCCTGGCCAAGATGATCATCGACCGGGCGCCGGCCGGCATGTCGCGGGTGTTCTTCGGCCTCGGCGGGTCCGACGCCAACGAGACCAACGTCAAGCTGGTCTGGTACATCAACAACATCCTGGGCCGGCCGGAGAAGAAGAAGATCATCTCGCGCTGGCGCGGCTATCACGGCTCCGGCCTGATGACCGGCAGCCTCACCGGGCTCGAGCTGTTCCACAAGGCCTTCGACCTGCCGCTGGCCCAGGTGCTGCACACCGACGCGCCCTACTATTACCGCCGCGAGGACCGCTCGCTGAGCGAGGAGCAGTTCTCGCAACGCTGCGCCGACCGGCTGGAGGAGCTGATCCTCGCCGAGGGGCCGGAGACGGTGGCCGCCTTCATCGGCGAGCCGATCCTGGGCACCGGCGGGCTGGTGCCGCCGCCGGCCGGCTACTGGGAGAAGATCCAGGCCGTCCTCGCCAAATACGACGTGCTGCTGATCGCCGACGAGGTGATCACCGGTTTCGGCCGGCTGGGGTCGATGTTCGGCTCCGATCACTACGGCATCAAGCCGGACCTGATCACCATCGCTAAGGGCCTGACCTCGGCCTATGCGCCCCTGTCCGGCGTGATCGTGTCGGAGACGGTGTGGAAGATCCTGGAGAAGGGGTCCGACGCGCTCGGCGCCATCGGCCATGGCTGGACCTATTCCTCGCACCCGCTGTGCACCGCCGCGGCGATCGCCAATCTGGAGCTGGTCGACAGCCTGGGCCTGGTCGAGAACGCGAAGGTGACCGGCGCCTATTTCAAGCAGGCGCTGGCCGATGCGCTGGCCGGCCACCGCATCGTCGGCGAGGTGCGCGGCGAGGGCCTGGCCGCGGCGGTCGAGTTCGTGGCCGACAAGGACAACCGGGTGTTCTTCGACCCGGCGCTGAAGGTCGGCCCGCGGATCTATGCGGCGACGCTGGCCCGCGGCGTCATCACCCGTGCCCTGCCGCAGGGCGACATCCTGGGCTTCGCGCCGCCGCTGTGCCTGACCCGCGACGAGGCCGACATCGTGGTCAGGGCCGTGGCCGGCGCGGTCGGGTCGGTGGCGAACGAGCTGTGAGCAGGACGATGATCGCCGAACCCATCCCCGCCACCATGCGCGCCGTGGTCCTGACCGGCCATGGCGGGCCCGACAAGCTGGTCCATCGCGACGACGTGCCGGTGCCGAAGCCGGCGGCCGGCGAGGTGCTGATCGAGGTCGCGGCCTGCGGCATGAACAACACCGATGTCTGGGTCCGCGAAGGCGCCTACGGCACCGAGGCGGACCCGGAGGCGGTGTCGAGCTGGCGCGGCCGCGGTGACCGGTCGACCCTGACCTTCCCCCGCATCCAGGGCACCGACACGGTCGGCCGCATCGTCGCGGTCGGCGCCGGCGTGCCGGAAGCGCGGATCGGCGAGCGGGTGATGGTCGATTTCAGCATCTACAACCGCGACGACGACAGCCTGGCCGACATCGACTACATGGGCCATGGCCGCGACGGTGGCTATGCCGAGTACATGGCGCTGCCGGCCGACCACGCCCATCGCGTCGACACGCCGATGACGGACGTCGAGCTGGCCACCTTCTGCTGCGCCTACCTGACCGGCGAGCACATGCTGGACCGCGCCCGGGTGGCGGCGGGCGAGCGGGTGCTGGTCACCGGCGCCTCGGGCGGCGTCGGCTCCGGCATCGTCCAGCTGTGCCGGGCCCGCGGCGCCATCCCCTATGCCGTGGTCGGACGCGGCAAGGAGGAGGCGGTGCTGGCGGCCGGAGCCGAGGCGGTGGTCACCCGCGATGCCGGCGACCTGGTCTCGGCGGTGGAGCGGGCCACCAAGGGGCGCTCGATCGACGTCGTTGCCGATCTGGTCGGCGGGGCTATGTTCAACGACCTGCTGCGCATCCTGCGGCAGGAAGGGCGCTACACCACCGCCGGCGCCATCGCCGGGCCGGTGGTGCAGTTGGACCTGCGGACGATGTATCTGAAGCACCTGGAGCTGCACGGCTCGTCCCAGGGCACCCGCGGCGCCTTCTGGCGGCTGGTGCGGTACATCGAGGAAGGCAAGCTGAAGCCGCTGGTCGGCGGCGTCTACCGCCTGTCCGACTTTCACCAAGCCCAGGCTGACTTCATGGCCAAGGGCTTCGTCGGCAAGCTGGTGGTGGTGCCGGATTCGAAATGGGCGGCCGGCTGACCGGCCGCCCGATCGGTCAAAGGCGCACCACGTGCAGGTCGCGCGGCAGGGTGGACAGGATCTCCGGGCCGTCCTCGCGCAGGATCACAATCTCCTCGAGCCGGATGCCGAAGCGGCCCGGGATGTAGATGCCCGGCTCGATCGAGAACACCATGCCCTCCTCCAGCACCGTCTCCGAGGTGGCGGTGATGTAGGGCGGCTCGTGGCCGTCGATGCCCATGCCGTGGCCGGTGCGGTGCACGAAGTACTCGCCGTAGCCGGCATCGGCGATGACGCGCCGGGCGGCGGCGTCGACCTCCTTGGCCTGTACGCCGGGCCTCGCGGCCTTGAGCGCCGCCTGCACCGCCTTCTCGACGATGGTGTGGATCTGGCCGTAGCCCTCCGGCGGGCGGCCGATCGCGACCATGCGGGTGATGTCGCTGGGGAAGCCGCCCTTGCGGCCGCCGATGTCGACCACCACGGCGTCGCCCTCCTCCAGCCGGCGCCCGCTGGTCTGGTGGTGCGGGAAGGCGCCGTTGCCGCCGCCGCCGACGATCCAGAACGCCGGTGATGCGCCTTCCGAGCTGAAGTGCGCCTTGATCACCGCCGCCAGCTCCAGCTCGGTCATGCCCGGTTTCGCCGCAGCGAAGGCGGCCTGGATGGCGCGGTCGGCAATGCCGGCATTCATCTTCAGCTTGGCGAATTCGGCCGCGTCCTTGCGCATGCGCAGAGCGCCGATGGTGCTGTCGGTGAAGCTGTGCCGCGCGCCCGGCAGGACACCGAGCAGCAGCAGGGCGAAATCGGCCCGCATCGTCTCGTCCAGCACCACATGCCCGGCCTGGGCCGCGCCGACATCGGCCAGGGCGGCCGCCAGGGCGGCGTCCGGCCCGACGGCGTCGTCCCAGGTGTGGAAGGCGACCGCGGTCTCCTCACGCGATCCCTCGGCGTTCAGCACCGGCATCAGGAACGCCTCGCGCTCCGGCCCGATCAGCAGCAGGCAGGGCCGCTCATCGGCATGCGGGTGGAAGCCGGCCGCCCATTGCATGTGCGAGCCGGGCCCGAGCGCGACGAGATCGACGCCCGCCTCCCGCATCTTGCCGCGCAGCGCCGCCAGCCTCTTGCCCGAATCGACCGCCATCATGTCCTCCTGTTCACGCCGGACCTTGCCCTAAGCGGCCTCGACCCGGAAGGCCTCGCGGTGGATCGCGGTGCGCAGCACGCCATCGGCGCCGACCACGCCGCGATACATGCCCTCGCAGTTGAAGGGCAGCGCGACACGGCCCTGGGCGTTGACCGCGATCAGCCCGCCGGAGCCGCCGGCCGGGGCGAGCAGCGCCTGCACCACATCCTCCGCCGCCTGCTCCAGCCCCTGCCCGGCCCAGCGCATGCGGGCGTCGATCTCGTGGCCGGCGGCGTAGCGGATGAAGATCTCGCCATGGCCGGTGCCGGAGACGGCGCAGGTGGCGTTGTCGGCCCAGGTGCCGGCGCCGATCACCGGGCTGTCGCCGACTCGGCCCGGGGTCTTGCCGGTCATGCCGCCGGTCGAGGTGGCGGCGGCCAGGTTGCCGGCGGCGTCGCAGGCCACGGCGCCGACCGTGCCGTGCTTGCGCGCCGGGTCGCCGTCATCCGGCAGGGCCTGGCGGCGGCGCGCCAGCTCGTCCTGCAGCGCTTGCCAGCGCCGCTCGGTGCGGAACCAGGACGGGTCCATATGCTCCAGCCCCGCCTCGCGGCAGAAGCGGCGCGCCCCCTCCCCGGCCAGCAGCACATGCTCGGTCCGCTCCATCACCGCGCGGGCGGCCAGGATGGGGTGGCGCGGGCCGCAGATGCCGGCGACGGCGCCGGCGCGCCGGTCACGCCCGTCCATCACCGCCGCATCCATCTCATTCTCGCCGGCGCTGGTGAAGACGGCGCCGCGGCCGGCGTTGAACAGCGGGTCCTCCTCCAGCGCCATCACCGCGGCGGTGACGGCGTCGAGCGCGGAGCCGCCGGCCGCCAGGACGAGGTGGCCGTTGCGCAGCGCGGTGCGCAGGCCCTGGTGAGAGGCGTCCTCCTGCTCCGGCGACAGCGAGTCCCGGCGGATGGTGCCGGCGCCGCCATGGATCGCCAGGACGGCGCGGGATGGGTCGGTCATGGAAGCCTCGGAGTCAACGGAGGAAGGCCGTCATGGCGGAGACGGCATTCATCCAGCGGATGGCGTCTGCGACGCTGCCGGCGGGTAGAGCCACGGTGACGCCGTCGCGCCGTTCGGCCGGCGGCAGGGTGGCTGCGAGGTCGGCCAAAGCCGGGCCGCCCATCTCCAGCTCCAGCGTGTAAGGGCCGTCGATGCGGAAAAGCGGGATCGCGCCGGCGCGACGGACGGCGCGGGCCGCGCCTTCGCGCAACGCCGCGCGGGCGGCCGGCAGCGGCAGCGACCGGGCGGCGCGGTTGCCCAGCGCCCGCTTGGTCTGGACGAACTCGGCCTCGGGGAAATGCTCGCGCAACTCGGCGACGCAGCGGTCGTCGCCGGAGACCATGGCCACCGGCACGCCCAGGCTGCCGGCATAGGCGCCGTAGATCCCGGCCTCGCCCAGCGGCCGGCCGTTCAGCCGCACGGCGCGGAAGGCGAAGCCGTTGGTGGTGTGGGCCAGCACACCCTGCTCCGACGCCCGGGCGTGGTACCCGAGGCAGAACACCGCGGCATGGCCGGCATCGAGCCCGGCGAACATGTTGAGCGGCTTCGGCTTGCCCTGGATCAGCTCCGCCGCCGGGTGCAGCAGCTCCGGCAGCAGGTTGGTCATCGGGCCGTGGGCGTCGTTGACCAGGATCTCGGTGGCACCGCCTTCCAGCGCGCCCTCGATCGCAGCGTTGACCTCCTCGGTCATCAGCCGGCGGGCGCGTTCGTACTCGCCATTGCCCGGCTGGCCCTGCTGCGGCGAGACCACGCCGGCCACGCCCTCGATGTCGGACGAGATGTAGATCTTCATTTCCGCTCTTCCGCCTCCAGCCAGTCCCCGAGCGAGGGCCGGCTGTGGCCCTGGCGGCCGATCGCAGGCCCGGCGGCGCAGAGCGCGTTCAGCACCGCCTCCTGCGTCGCCTCGGCCGCGGCCTGGAACAGCCGGTCGATGCGCGCCTCGTTCAGCGCCCGGATCCCGATCAGGTCGCGCTTCTGGTCGTGCTCCACCGGATCGGCGGTGGAGAAGCCGAGCGCGATGTCGCCGCTGCCATGGCCCCAGAAGGCGCCGAGCCGTGCCAGGCCGGCGCCACAGCGCCTGGTGACGCGGTGCAGTTGGCGGTGCTCCAGCGGCACATCGGTCGCCAGGATCACGATCACCGAGCCGCGCTCGGGCGTCGGCTCCGCGGGCGGCGCCGGGCGGCGGCCATCGGGCAGCACCAGGTCGCCGGCCCGGCCGAAATTGGCCAGCATCAGCACGCCGAGATGGAAATGGTCGCGGTCGAACTTCGCCCGGCGCGAGGCGGTGCCGATGCCGCCCTTGAAGCCGAAGCTGCTCATCCCCGTGCCGGCGCCGACCGAGCCCTGGCCGATATGGCCGGCGCTGGCCGCCGCGATCGCTTCCAGCGCGTCGGTCTCGGTCACCGCCAGGGCCTGGATGTCGGACAGGAAGCCGTCATTGCACTCCAGCACCACCGGGTTGACCGTGCCGGTCTCGCGGCCGATGTCGGGATTGGCGGCGATGGCGGCGCGGATCAGCGCCGTGGCGCAGGTGCCGACGGCGAAGGTGTTGGTCAGCAGGATCGGCGTCTCGACCGTCCCCAGCTCCGCCACCTGCATCAGGCCGGTGCTCTTGCCGAAGCCGTTGATCACCTCGACCGCGGCGCGGGCCTTGGTCCGGAACAGGTTGCCGGCATGCGGCAGGATGGCGGTGACGCCGGTCAGCACGTCGCCGGCATGCATGCTGAGATGGCCGACCAGCACCCCGGGCACATCGGTGATGGCGTTGAGAGGGCCGGTCGGCAGCGTGCCACAGACCAGGCCGAAATCGCGGGCGAGACGGCTCATTCCGGCCTCCCGACCAGGCTATCGAAGGCGTCGCGCACCCGCCGCCACACCGGCCCCGGCCGGCCGGAGCCGACCGCGGCGTCGTCCAGCCGCACGATCGGCGCCAGCTCCTTGGTGGTGCTGGTGATCCAGATCTCGTCGGCGCCGCGCAGCTCGGCCTCGGCCACGTCACGCTGCTCGACCGCGATGCCGAGCTCCTCGGCCAGGCGGATGGCGAGGCGGCGGTTGATGCCGTCGAGGATGCGGTGGTCGGCGATGGGCGTCGCCACCCGCCCGTCCTTGACGACGAAGACGTTGCTGGCGGCGCATTCGCTGACCAGCCCGCCGCGCAGCATCACCGTCTCCAGCGCCCCGGCCTCGGCCGCGTTCTGCGCGGCCAGGACGGAGGGCAGCAGCGCGATCGACTTGATGTCGCAGCGCAGCCAGCGGATGTCGGGCGCCGAGACCAGGGCAAAGCCGTCCTCCTGCTGCGCCCGGCTCAGGCGCTTCAGCGGGCCGGCGAAGGCCAGGATGCTGGCCTGGGCCGCGGCCGGGAAGACGTGGCTGCGCTGGGCCGGGGCGCCGCGGGTGACCTGCATGTAGATGGTCGCGGCCGGGCGCGGCGCGGTCTCGGCCAGCTGCCGGAACACCGTGGCGATGCCGGCGCGATCGAGGCTCGGGTCGATCCGGATTGCGGCGAGGCTGCGGGCCAGCCGGTCGAGATGGGCGTCGAGCTCGAAGATCCGGCCGTCATAGACCGCCACCACCTCATAGACGCCATCGGCGAAGAGGTAGCCGCGGTCGAGCGGCGAAACCTTGACGTCGTCGAGCGGCAGATAGGTTCCGGTCCAGTAGGCGAGGGTCATCGTCGGCGTTCCGGGGCTGGAGGCGGGGGCGTTGTCGGCCAGAAGGAAGGGCATAATCTGTTCGGCCCGCCGCATGTAAAAGAATTTTCAGGAATGATGCCCGCTTGCCGATCGGAGAATCGTCACTGCAAACGCAGCGAAGCAATCCAGCAGCCCCTGGATTGCTTCGCTGCGCCTCCTCGCGATGACGGTTCTTCTGGGCGCCGGCAGAGTCCGGTCGCGGGCTCGGCGGCTCCAGCTCCGTCAGAACTCCATCAGCACGCTCTTGTGGCGCAGATTGGCCTCGACCGCCTGGCGCCCGAGGTCCTTGCCGATGCCGGAGCGCTTGTAGCCGCCGGTCGGCAGGATGAAGTCGGCCGTGCGGCCGTAGCGGTTGACCCAGACGGTGCCGGCCTGCAGCCGGCGCACCGCCCGCATCGCCCGGCCGGTCGGCGCTCGGCGTGTCGGCGAAGACCAGCTGCGGGCTCTTGCCGCCGAGCTCCAGCGTCACCGGCTTCACCCCGCTGGCGGCGCTGGCCGCCATGATGGCGGCACCGGTGCGGGTCGAGCCGGTGAAGGAGATCTTGCCGACCCGCGGATGGCGGCACAGCGCGTCGCCGGTGACGAACCCGGTGCCCTGGACGACGTTGAAGATGCCGGGCGGCACCCCGGCCTCGACCGCCAGCTGCGCCAGCAGCACGGTCGAGAACGGCGTCAGCTCCGACGGCTTGAGCACGACGGCGTTGCCGGCGGCCAGCGCCGGCCCGGCCTTCCACGACGCCATGCTGAGCGGGAAGTTCCAGGGCGTGATCGCGGCGACCACGCCATAGGGCTCGGAGATCACCAGGCCGAGGCTGTCGCTGCGGGTGGCAGCGACCTCGCCGCCCAGCTTGTCGGCGTATTCGGCGAAGAAGCGGAAGCCCTCGGCGGTCGAGGCGACGTCGACGGCCAGGGCCTGGGCGATCGGCCGGGTGGAGCCGAGCGCCTCGAGCCGCCCCAGCTCCTGCGTCCGGGCGTCGATCAGGTCGGCGAAGCGCCGCAGCACCCGGGCCCGCTCGCGCGGCGCGCGGGTGGCCCAGTCGGTCCGGCGCTGCGCTTCGGCCGCGCCGGTCACCGCCCGGTCGACGAGGTCGGCGGAGGCGATGGGGAGGTCGGCATAGAGCGCGCCGTCGGAAGGGCGGCGGACGCCGATCGTCTCGCCCTCCCCCACGACGACGCGCCCGTCGATGAAATGGCCGGCGGGGATAGCGACGGCGGCGGGATCGAAGTCGAGCATGGTCAGTATCCCGCGGCCCAGCGGGCGAGGTCGGCCGCGCTTTCGGCGCCGTCGAACATGGCGATGATGCGCTCGCCCAGCAGCGGGCCGAACTTGAACATCTGGCCGTCGCAATGGGTCACCACGAGGCCGCGCCCGGCGGTGTCGAGCCGGAAGCGGCGTGACGGGTCGAGGACGTAGTAGCCGACCTGGATCCGGGTCGGGCGGTAGTCCGCGGCGTCACGGAAATAGGGCCGGAACGGCGCCAGGATCGCCTCGCCCTCGGTGGCGAGGTCGGAGCCGAAGCCGTCGATCTCCGGCCGGGCGCGGCGCCGGTGTGGGCCATGCCCGAATTTGAGGCCGGCGCCGCGGCGGTCCGGCAGGGTGTAGCCGCCATGGTCGCCGAGGGTGACGATGGCCGGCGCGTCCCGCCAGGACTGGGCGAAGCGCGCCGGCGGCTCGACATAGCACAGGCCCTGCCGCCAGGTGGACGCGTCGCCGTAGCGCTCCGGCATCAGCGCCGGCAGCCAGGCGCCGGCGGCGACCACCAGGATGTCGCCCTCGACCGCGCTGCCGTCGGCCCGGACGGCGACGCCGCGCTCCTGGTCCACCCGGGCGATGCGGCAGCCGCCTTCGATCACGGCTCCGTGCTCCGCCACCCAGCGCGCCAGCTCGGTGACGATGCGGCCGGCGAAGAGCGGCCCGCCCGGGGAGGCGACAACGCCCCAGGCGCCCGCGGGCAGTTGCAGATGCGGGCACAGCCGCTCGACGCCATCGCGGTCCAGCACCTCGTGCAGGATGCCCACCTCGCGGAAGACCTCCAGCGTCTGGGCGGCGTAGTCGTCGGCCTCCAGCGAGATCGCGATCGCGCCGGTGTCCTCGAACTGCTCGCTGCCGATGTCGTCCCAGACGCGCGACCAGGCCTCGAAGGCGGGCGCCACCATGCGGGTGTAGCCGACGGCCACGCCGTAATGGTAGCGGATCATCCGGTGCTGGTCGTAGGAAGCGCTGTGCGGGTTCGGCACCTCGCCCTGCTCCAGCAGATGCACCTCGTGCCCGCGCTGCAGCGCCGCCCGCGCCACGGACAGACCGACGATACCGGCACCGATGATGACGACACGAGCCATGGGATGCGCCCTGTTTTCCCTGAGACCGACTGCCGCCGAGGCTAGACCGGCCAGCGCGGCAGATGCTGCCATGGATGCGTGCCGCTTTGGTGCATCCGCATGGTGCGCCGCCGGCTTTTCGGCCGATCGTGCCAGGATGCACGGAGCAAGCTGAGGGCTCGCGGCCCGACCTAGAGATATCGGTGATGACCCAGGACACCCCTCCCCCGACCTTGCGCCCGATGACGGAGCAGGACCTGCCGGCGCTGCACGCTTTGACCGTGGAAGTCGGCTGGGCGCACCGGCCGGAGGATTGGCGCTTCGTCTATGAGGTCGGCGAGGGCGTGGCGGCCTGCGACGGCGCCGGCCGGGTGATCGGCTCGGCCCTGTGGTGGCCGTTCGGACCCGATTTCGGCACGGTCGGCATGATCATCGTCTCGCCGCGGCTGCAGGCGAAGGGCACCGGGCGGCGGCTGATGCAGTGGCTGTTCGACCAAGCCGGCGACCGCGTGCTGCAGCTCAACGCCACCCCGGCGGGGCTGCGGCTGTACCGGTCCAAAGGGTTCCGCGAGATCGGCCGGATCCACCAGCACCAGGGCCTGGTGCAGCCGACGCCGACTGTGGCCGGGCGGGTGCGGCCGATCACGGCTGCGGACTGGCCGCGGATCCATGCCCTCGACCGGGAGGCTTATGGTGCGGAGCGGTCGGCCGCGCTGGACGGGCTCGCCATCCGTTCGGCCGGCTTCGGCTACGAGGTGGATGGCGACCTGCTCGGCTTCAGCCTGTGCCGCCCCTTCGGCCGCGGCCATGTCGTCGGCCCGATCGTCGCGCCGGACGAGGCCGCCGCCATCGCCCTGCTGCAGCCGCATCTGCAGGAGCATGCCGGCCGCTTCCTGCGGGTCGACACGCCGGATGACGGCGCCTTCGCCGACCGGCTCGCGGCCGCCGGCCTGGCGCGGGTCGACACGGTCGCGACCATGCGGCGCGGCGATAGACCGGCGCCCGCGGTGTCCGCCAGGATCTTCGGGCTGATCAACCAGGCTTTGGGCTGACCATGAGCGATCGGCATCCACGGGCGACGCTGCTGTACAAATCCGACCCGGTCCGCGGCGCGGTCTGGGACCGGGTGTTCCGGAAGGAGGCGCCGGACATCGCGCTCGAGGTCTGGTCGCCCGATGCGCCGCCCTCGGACGCCGCCTATCTGGTGGCCTGGATCCCGCCCGAGGATCTGGCGCGGTCGGTGCCGAAGCTGGAGGTGCTGTTCGGCCTCGGCGCCGGGGTCGATCACCTCGCCCTCGACCACCTGCCGCCGCGGGTCCAGCTCGTGCGGATGGTCGATCCGGACCTCACCCGGTCGATGGTCGAATACGTGCTCTACGCCGTGCTGGCGCTGCACCGGGACATCCCGGCCTATCTCGCCGACCAGCGCGAGGGCCGCTGGGCTCCCCGCCCGGTGCGGCGCAGCGCCGACCGCACGGTCGGGGTGATGGGGCTGGGCGTGCTCGGCCGGGCCGCCGCCGAGGCGCTGCGCGACCTCGGCTTTTCCGTGCGCGGCTGGAGTGCGTCGGAGAAAGCGATCCCGGGCGTCGACTGCTTCGCCGGGCCGGAGGCGCTGCCGGAGTTCCTGGCGGCCTGTGAGATCCTGGTCTGCCTGCTGCCGCTGACCGACGCGACGCGTGGCCTCCTGAAGGCGGCGGTGTTCTCAGCCCTGCCGGCCGGGGCCGGGCTGGTCAATGTCGGACGCGGCGGGCATGTGGTCGAGGCCGACCTGCTGGCGGCGCTGGAGAGCGGGCAGGTCTCGGCCGCGATGCTCGACGTGCTGGCGACCGAGCCGCCCGCCCCCGACCACCCGCTGCTGCGGCATCCGCGCGTGATGCTGACCCCGCATGTGGCCAGCGCCACCCATCCGGACTCCGCCGCCCGCCAGGTGATCCGCGCCATCCGCCGGCACCGGGACGGGCTGCCGATGGAGAACGTCGTCGACCGCCGGCAGGCGTACTGACTTCAGGCGAACAGGTTCATCAGCGGCTGCTCGGTCTTCCGGACCGGGGTCTTGATCACGATGTAGCTGAAGTATTTCGAGATCCCGACCGGGCGCTCCAGCAGGCCCTCCATCACCTCCTGGTAATGCGACAGGCTGCGGGTGACGAACTTCACCAGATAGTCGTAGCCGCCGCTGACCAGGTGGCACTCCATCACCTCGTCCAGGCCGCGCATCGCCGCCTCGAAGCGGGTGAAATAGGGCGTGGTCTGGTCGGCCAGCGTGATCTCGGTGAAGACGGTGACGGTCTCGCCCAGCTTGGCCAGGTTGAGATGGGCGCCGTAGCCGGCGATGTAGCCCGCCTGCTCCAGCCGCTTGACCCGCAACAGGCAGGGGCTGGTGGACAGCCCGACCGCATCCGCCAGGTTGACATTGGTCATCCGGCCCTGGCGCTGCAGCTGCACCAGGATCCGCATGTCGATCTGATCGAGCCTGTTGCTGGACGCGCTCACGAAGCTGCTCCTACTCGGCGGCGACGCCGGTCTTGCCCTGCCGCAGGGCGTTGGCCTTGTGCAGCGTCCGAACCGGGTCGCCGAAATGCCGGTCCAGCTCCTTCAGCGCCGCCTCGGCATCGTCGCCGCCGACCAGCTCGGCCAGCAGCTTGTGCTCGTCGATCAGCGCCTTGTTGCCGCGATAGCCGCCCATCAGCTTGTGCAGGCACAGCATGGTCTCGGCCTGCAGCGTGGCGTAGCCGCGGGACAGCCGATGGCTGCCGGCGGTGTCGACCAGCTCGCGGTGGAACTCCAGGTCCAGCTCGGCGGTGCGCGACCAGTCCTCGCGCCGGACCGAGGCCTCCATCTGCCTGACGACGGCCTTCAGCCTCTTGGCCAGCGCGGCCCGGTCCGGCAGGTCCATGACCCGCCGCAGGGCGACGAGCTCGAGCGATTTGCGCACGAAGTAGATGTCCTGCAGGTCGTCGTCGGTCAGCTCCGGCACGAACACGCCGCGATGCGGCTCGCTGCGCAGCAGCCCTTCCTGGATCAGCCGCTGCAATGCCTCGCGCACCGGCCCGCGGCTGACGCCGAAGCTGGCCGCCAGCTCCATCTCGTTGAGCTGGGCGCCGAGCGGGAAGGTGCCGTCGAGGATCGAGGCGCGGATCTGTTCGCTGACCTGGCCCGACAGGGTCGTGCGCGCCAGCCGTTTCACCTTCCCACCATTCGCCTGTGCCATGCGCTGCCCCGCCTTCCGTGATACCCCGCTCAATGCAGGACGTCCTGCAGCCGATAGTAAGCGCCGACCAGGGGCAGGAACCAGGGGGGGCCGAAATGGCCGGGCACCGCCGGCCAGTCGAGGTCGCGGAAGACGTTGCATTCCGGCCGGCCGCTCATCACCTCGGCCATCACCGCGCCCATATGCGTGGCCATCTGAGTGCCGTGGCCGCTGTAGCCCATGGAATAGTAGAGGCCGTCATGCACGCCCGCCCGGGGCAGCCGGTCTGCCGTCATGTCGACGATCCCGCCCCAGCAATAGTCGATGCGCACGTCGCCGAGCTGTGGAAAGACCGCGCGCAGCGCCCGCTGCAGCACGCGGCCGCTCTTGGCGTCGGACAGCGGGCTGGACACGGCGAAGCGCGCCCGGCCGCCGAACAGCAGGCGGTTGTCGCCGGTGATGCGGAAATAGGTGCCGACATTCTTCGAATCCGTCGCCATCCGGCGCGTCGGCATCAGCTCGTCCACCACCGCCTGCGGCAACGGCTCGGTGACGATGACGAAGCTGCCGATCGGGATGACGCGGCGCCGGAACCAGGCGAAGGGGCCGGCGCGAGACGGGCCGGTGGCCAGCAGGACCTGCGACGCCGTCAGCCGGCCGCGGGCGGTCACCACCTCATGGGCGTGGCCGTTCCGCCGTTCCAGTGCTGAGACCGGCGCGTCCTCGAAGATCGCGGCGCCGCGCGCCACCGCCGCCTCGGCCAGCCCTTTGGAGAACCGGCCCATATGCATGCTGGCGCTCTTCCGGTAGACGAGCCCGCCGTGGAACCGGTCGGACCCGATCTCGGCCCGCAGGTCGCCGGCCGCGACCAGGGCGGTGTCGGCGTCGACCTCGCGCGCCAGCACCTCCTGCGCCCGCTGCAGCTTGTCGAAATGCTCCGGCTTGGCGGCCAGCTTGATCTTGCCGGTGCGCCGGAAACCGCAGTCGATCCCCTCCTCCCGCACCAGCCGCTCGACCGTGTCGACCGCGGCATCATAGGCGCGATAGAGCAGCCGGGCCCGGTCGAGGCCATGCCGCGCCGCGACGCCCTGGAAATCGACCGCGAGGCCGTTGTTGCACTGGCCGCCATTCCGGCCGGAGGCGCCGGCGCCGACTCGCCCGGCGTCCAGCACCGCCACCCGGGCGCCGCGCCGGGCCAGCGCCAGCGCCGCCGACAGCCCGGTGAAGCCGGCGCCGATCACGGCGACATCCACCTTGCCCTCGACCGGCCCGGCGGCGGCGCCCTGGAACGGCGTCACGGAATCCATCCAGTAGGAAGCCAGTTTCATGATCGATCCTGATCGCGCCCCGCCTGATCGCGCGCCGGGTCAGCGCCCGTCGCGGCGGCGACCCATTAGCTTGATCACGCCACTCGTAGGATTGTCAACAATCATACTGTGAGTCGAGCGACCAGCCGCTCCAGCATGGCGACGCCCGAGGCCAGCTCGGCCCGGGTGATGAACTCGTCCGGCTTGTGCGCCCGGTCGATGTCGCCCGGCCCGCAGACGATCGAGGGCACGCCGGCCTGCTGGTACAGGCCGGCCTCGGTGCCGAAGCTGACCGCGGCCTGCCGCTTCTGCCCCGAGATCGCCTCGGCCAGCGCCGCGAGCGGATGGTCGTCGGCGAGGTCGAGCGCCGGGTAGAAAGCGAGGGTCTCGCTGTCGACCGCGACCGACCGCCCCTCGGCCCGCAGCGCCGCGACCCGGTCCTCGGCGAAGCGGGCGATCGGGCTCCAGAGCGTAGCGGGGTCGGTGCCGGGGATGGCGCGAGCCTCGAGGTCGAAGACGCATTCGGCCGGCACGATGTTGACGCCGGTGCCGCCGGACACGATGCCGACCTGCAGGGTCGAGACCGGCGGCGCGAAGCGGTCGTCGAATGGGCCTTCGGCTTCGATCCGCCGGGTCTCGTCCCGCAGCTTCAGCATCAGTTCCGCCGCCAGGTGGATGGCGTTGTCCGCCAGGTCGGGGCGGGAGGAATGGCCGGCGCGGCCGCGCACGCGGACCCGCCGGGCGATCTTGCCCTTGTGCCGCAGCACCGGGCGCAGCCCGGTCGGCTCGCCGACGATGCAGTCGGCCGGCGGGGCGCAGAGCTGCGGCAGCCGGTCGATCAGATGGCGCACGCCGACGCAGCCGACCTCCTCGTCATAGGACAGGGCGATGTACACCGGCCGCTTCAGCCGGGCCGCGACCAGGGCCGGCACGGCGGCCAGCACGCAGGCGACGAAGCCCTTCATGTCGACCGCGCCGCGGCCGAACAGCCGGTCGCCGTCGCGGCGCAGGGCGAAGGGATCGCCGGTCCAGCCCTCCGGCGCGGCCGGCACGACGTCGAGATGCGCCGACAGGATGGTGCCGGGCACCTCCGCCGGACCGATGGTGGCGAACAGGTTGGCCCGGTCGCCCTCCGGCCCCGGCAGCACCGTGGCCGCCACGCCGTGTTCGGCGAGATACGCGCGGACATAGTCGACGATCGCCCCGTTCGGGGTGCGGCAGACGGACGGGATCGCCACCAGATCCGCCAGAATCTCCTCGACCGGTTTCATCCCGCGCCTCCTGACGTTGCATCGCCATCCTGCCCTGCCGCGCCGAAGCGGTCGCGCCGAAAGCCGATGGCGGATCGGCATGTCGTGCCATCCGGCCGGCTGCAAACGGCATGATCGCCCGGCGATGCGGCGCGCAGGGGGCTGGCCGTGCGGCCCGCCCCTTCTAGGATGGCCCGATCGCAGATCCGCGGGAGCGACCGGACATGGCCCTGAGACCGAAATACGTCACCTTCGACTGCTACGGCACCCTGATTTCTTTCGAGATGGCGCCCGTGGCCCGCCGGATCTACGCCGACCGGGTCGACGCGTCGCGGCTGGACGCCTTCTGCGCCGATTTCTCGGCCTATCGCCTGGACGAGGTGCTGGGCGCCTGGAAGCCCTATTTCGAGGTCGTGCGCAACGCGCTGGAGCGCAGTTGCCGGCTGTGGCAGGTGCCGTTCCGGGAGGAGGATGCCGACGCCGTCTACGCCGCCATCCCGACCTGGGGCCCGCATCCGGACGTGCCGGAGGCGCTGGCCAAGGTGGCGGCGCACATCCCGCTGGTGATCCTGTCCAATTCGATGACCGACCTGATCCCGCACAGCGTGGCCAGGCTGGGCGCCCCGTTCCACGCCGCCTACACGGCGCAGGAGGCGCAGGCGTACAAGCCGCGGATGCGGGCCTTCGAATACATGTTCGACCAGCTCGGCTGCGGGCCGGAGGACGTGCTGCATTGCTCCTCCAGCTTCCGCTACGACCTGATGACCGCGCATGACCTGCGGATCACCCACAAGGTGTTCGTCAATCGCGGGCACGAACCGCCCAACCCCCATTACGGCTATCACGAGATCAAGGACATAAGCGGCCTGCCCGGCCTGCTGGGGCTGTAGCCGGGTTCCGGGGACGATATCGTCTTCATTAAGATTGTTGACAATCCTACGACGACCGCCATCATATCGGATGGAAACCAGGGCATCGCGGCACTAGCTGCGAGGGGCGACGCGGAACACCGCGCGTCCGGGATGCCCCGGCCATCAGAACAACCAGGGAGCTCGGGATCGGTGATCCCGCACAACAGAGGGACGGCGGCATGACGAAGATCAGCGATTTCGAAGCGATGCGCCCCGCCGAGCGCCGGCGGATCCTGGATGCGCTGCGCGGCGGCGCCACCCGGCGCGAGGTGCTGGGCATGCTGGGGATGGCCGGCATGGGCCTGGCCGCGGGCGGGTCGGTGTTCACCCACGCCGGCCGGGCGCTGGCCGACACGCCGAAGCGTGGCGGCAGCATCCGCGTCGCCGGCTACACCAGCTCGACCGCCGACACGCTCGACCCGGCCCAGCAGACGGCGTCGACCGACTATGTCCGCTGCAACCTGTTCTACAACAAGCTGACCTGGATCGACGAAGCCGGCGAGCCGCAGCCGGAGCTGGCCGAGGCGATCGAGAATGACAAGGCGACGGTCTGGACCTTCAAGCTGCGCAAGGGCGTCATCTTCCACGACGGCAAGACCCTCGCGGCTGAGGACGTGGTCTATTCCCTGAAGCGCCATCTCGACCCCGAGGTCGGCAGCAAGGCCAAGGCCCTGGCCTCGGCGATGGAGGAGATCAGCGCCACCGGGCCGAACGAGGTCCGCATTCGGCTGTCGGGCCCGAACGCCGATTTCCCGGTGATCCTGGGCACCGCCCATTTCCACATCGTCAAGGACGGCACCAAGGATTTTACCACCGCGGTCGGCACCGGCCCGTTCAAGTGCCAGGAGTTCACGCCGGGCGTGCGCTCGGTCGCGGTGCACAACGACGGCTACTGGCGCGACGGCCCCTGGCTCGACCAGATCGAGTTCTTCGGCCTGGCCGATGAGAGCGCCCGGGTCAACGCGCTGCTGTCCGGCGACGTGCAGCTGGCCTCGACCATCAATCCGCGCTCGGTCAAGCAGTTGCAGGACACCGGCGCCTTCGGCGTCCTGGACACCCGCGCCGGCAACTACACCAACCTGATCATGCGGCTGGATGCGGCGCCGGGCAGCAGCCCGGACTTCGTGCTGGGCATGAAGAGCCTGATCAACCGCGAGCAGATCCAGTCCGCGATCTATCGCGGCTATGCCGAGATCGCCAACGACCACCCGATCCCGTCCTCGAACCGCTTCTACGCCAAGGACATCCCGCAGCGCGCCTTCGACCCGGACCAGGCCAAGTTCCACTTCCAGAAGGCCGGGGTGCTGGGCACGACCATCCCGGTCGTCGCCTCGCCCGCCGCCGACAATTCGGTGGAGATGGCGGTGCTGCTGCAGCAGGAGGCGCAGAAGATCGGGTTGACGCTGGACGTCCAGCGGGTGCCGTCGGACGGCTTCTGGTCGAACTACTGGATGAAGTCGCCGGTCGGCTTCGGCAACATCAACCCGCGGCCGACCGCCGACCTGCTGCTGACGCTGTTCTACAAGTCGGACGCGCCCTGGAACGAATCCGGCTGGAAGGACGGCCAGTTCGACCAGCTGCTGGTCGCCGCCCGGGCCGAGACCGATGAGGACAAGCGCCGGCAGATGTATCACGACCTGCAGGTGATGGTGCGCGACGGGTCCGGCGTGGCGATCCCGACCTTCATCAGCAACCTCGACGCCTACACCAGCAGCCTGAAGGGGCTGAAGCCGATGCCGACGGGCGCCCTGATGGGCTACGGCTTCGGCGAGTATGTCTGGCTGGACGGCTAGTCCGGATGAACGGCCAGATCGCGAGGCTGATCGGGGGGCGGCTGGTCGTCGCGGCGCTGACCCTGGTCTTCGTCGCCGTGGTGGTGTTCGTCGCCACCCAGCTGCTGCCGGGCGACGTGGCGCAGGCGATCCTGGGCCAGAGCGCGACGCCGGAGGCGGTGGCCGGGCTGCGCACCGCGCTGGGGCTGGACCAGCCGGCGGCGCAGCGCTTCCTGCACTGGCTCGGCGGGATGCTGACCGGCGATCCGGGCGTGTCGCTGGTCAGCCGCCAGCCGATCGGCCCGCTGATCGGCGCCCGCCTGGCCAGCTCGCTGCTGCTGGCCGCCATCGTCGCGGCCGTCGCCGTGCCGCTGGCACTGGCAATCGGCATCACCTCCGCCGTCTGGCGAGGCTCGATCTACGACCGGGCGGTGGCCACCGCCACCATCTCGGTGGTGGCGGTGCCGGAGTTCCTGGTCGCCACCGTCGCGGTGCTGATCTTCGCGGTGCATCTGCACTGGCTGCCGGCGCTGTCCTTCGTCCCGGCCCATGCCTCGCCGCTGCAGTTCCTGCGCGCCGTGGCCCTGCCGGTGCTGAGCCTGACCTTCGTGGTGGTGGCGCAGATGGCACGGATGACCCGGGCCGCGGTGATCGAGACGCTGCGGTCGCCCTATGTCGAGATGGCGGCGCTGAAAGGGGCCAGCCCGGCGCGCATCGTGCTGCGCCACGCTTTGCCGAACGCGGTCGGCGCCATCGCCAACGCCGTGGCGCTCAGCCTGTCCTACCTGCTGGGCGGCGTGATCATCGTCGAGACCATCTTCAACTATCCGGGCATCGCCAAGCTGATGGTCGACAGCGTCGCCATGCGCGACATGCCGGTGGTGCAGTCCTGCGCCATGGTGTTCTGCGCGGTCTACCTGCTGCTGGTCACCGCCGCCGACATCGCCACGATCCTGTCCAACCCGAAGCTGCGCCACCGATGACCCAGCCCGCCCTCGATCCGGCCGAGCCCCGGCGCCGATCGCGCCGGCTGCGTCTGCCCCCGGCGGGCGTGATCGGCGCCGCGATCGTCCTGCTCTGCGTCGCGGTCGCGGCCTTCGGGTCGGCTCTCGCCCCGTACGATGCCGGGGCGGTGATCGACTACGAGGTGTTCAAGCCGAGCAGCACCGCCTTCCCGCTGGGGACCGACTATCTCGGCCGCGACATGCTGAGCCGCATCCTGCTCGGCGCCCGCTACACCGTCGGCATCGCCGGCCTCGCCACCCTGCTGGCCTGCGGCGCCGGCGTGTGCCTGGGCCTGTTCGCCGCCGCGGTCGGTGGCTGGCCCGACGCGCTCCTGAGCCGGACGCTCGACGCCCTGACCTCGATCCCCAGCAAGATGCTGGCGCTGGTGCTGGTGGCGGGGCTCGGCTCCTCCACCCCGATCCTGGTGCTGACCCTGGCCTTCATCTACCTGCCGGGCTGCTTCCGCATCACCCGGGCGCTCGGCGTCAACATCGCGGCGGAGGATTTCGTCCTGGCCGCCCGCGCCCGCGGTGAGCGCACCGGATACATCATGCTGCAGGAGGTGCTGCCGAACATGGTCGGGCCGATCCTGGCGGATTTCGGCCTGCGCTTCGTCTTCGTCGTGCTGCTGCTGAGCAGCCTGAGCTTCCTCGGCCTCGGCGTGCAGCCGCCCAATGCGGACTGGGGGTCGCTGGTGCGCGAGAACATCTCGGGGCTGAGCGAGGGCGCGCCGGCCGTGATCATGCCGGCCATCGCCATCGCCATGCTGACCATCGGCGTCAACCTGCTGATCGACAGCCTGCCCGGCCGCCGCCGCGAGGGGCATTAAGATGAGCGCGACCGTCCAGGTCTCCGGGCTGCGCGTCGCCGCCCGCACCGAGGCGGGCGGCGAGGCCGTGATCGTCGACGATGTCGGCTTCACCATCCGCCAGGGCGAGGTGCTGGCGCTGATCGGCGAATCCGGCTCGGGCAAGACCACGATCGCCCTGGCGACGATGGGCTATTGCCGCGGCGGCTGCCGCATCGTCGGCGGCTCGGTCAATGTCTTCGGGCGCGAGATCCTGGCGCTCGACCGCAAGACCTTGCGCGGCCTGCGCGGCCGGCAGATCGCCTATATCGCCCAAAGCGCGGCGGCGGCCTTCAATCCGTCGCGCAGCCTCATGGCGCAGGTGATCGAGAGCGCGCTGATCCACGGCACCATGACCGCCGAGGCGGCCCGCACCAAGGCGCGGCAGCTGTTCCGCGAGCTGGCCCTGCCCGACCCCGACCGGATCGGCGACCGCTATCCGCACCAGGTCTCGGGCGGCCAGCTGCAGCGGCTGATGGCTGCCATGGCGCTGATCAACGACCCCGAGCTGGTGATCTTCGACGAGCCGACCACGGCGCTGGACGTCACCACCCAGATCGAGGTGCTGCGCGCCTTCAAGGCGGTGGTGCGAACCCGGAAGACGACCGGCATCTACGTCTCGCACGACCTCGCCGTGGTGGCCCAGATCGCCGACCGGATCGCGGTGCTGCGCCACGGCCGGCTGCAGGAGACCGGGCCGACCGAGCGCCTGGTGACCACGCCGGAGGATGGCTACACCCGCC
The DNA here is from genome assembly GCF_052078665.1 of Inquilinus sp. CA228. NCBI lineage: Bacteria > Pseudomonadati > Pseudomonadota > Alphaproteobacteria > Rhodospirillales > Rhodospirillaceae > Inquilinus > Inquilinus sp. CA228. The sequence goes on from NZ_JBQJIK010000009.1 coordinate 118,304, forward strand.
AGCTGATCGCCGCCGCCACCCCGGCGAAGCGGACCATCGGCGAGGAGACGGCGCCGGCCGATTCCGTGCCGCTGTTGCGGGTCGAAGGGCTGCTCGCCGGCTTCGGCGCGGCCCGGCCCGGCGCGCTGCCGCCGGTCACGGCGCTGCAGGACATCGACCTGTCGATCCGGCGCGGCCGCACCCTCGGCGTGATCGGCGAATCCGGCAGCGGCAAGAGCACGCTGGCGCGAGTGATCGCCGGGCTGCTGCCGGCGGCGCGCGGCCGCGTCCTGCTGGACGGCCAGGCGCTGCCGGCCACGCTCGGCGGCCGCAGCCGCGATCAGCTGCGCCGCATCCAGATCGTGTTCCAGAACGCCGACACGGCGCTGAACCCGGCCCGGACGGTGGCGCAGATCATCGCCCGGCCGCTGGCCTTCTATCACGGCCAGGGCGACCGCCAGCGCCGGCAGCGGCTGCACCGCCTGCTCGATCTCGTGCGCCTGCCCGCCGCGGTGGCCGATCGGCTGCCGGGCGAGCTGTCCGGCGGGCAGAAGCAACGCGTCAACCTGGCCCGGGCGCTGGCCGCCGACCCCGAGCTGATCCTGTGCGACGAGGTCACCTCCGCCCTCGACACCGTGGTCGGCGAGGCGGTGCTGGACCTGCTGACCGAGCTGCAGCGCGAGCTCGGCGTCGCCCTGATGTTCATCAGCCACGATCTCGGCGTGGTCCGCTCGATCAGCCACGAGGTGCTGGTGCTGCGCCAGGGCCGCACCGTCGAGGCCGGCCCGACCGAGCAGGTGCTGCGCGCCCCGCAGGCCGCCTATACGAAGCTGCTGCTGGCCTCGGTGCCCGAGCTGCGCCCCGGCTGGCTCGACGAGCGCGCGCGGGTGGTCTCGGCGGCCTGATCGCTGCGCCCGAGCATACACCGGCCGCGCCCGGCTTGGACCAAAGGACAACGGACGCGGGCGTCGCTGGGCCGCCATACTCACCCGAACGGGCGGGTCCCGGGCGGTTGCGCCGCCAGGACGGACCGCCGGACACGGAGGGACCCTGAGATGCGTGCACCGACGATCGCGGCCGCCGCCGCCCTGTTGCTGGCGCTCGGTTTGACCGGCCCGGCCGCGGCCCAGTCCGGGCTGACCACCCGCGCCACCAACCTGGAGCCGCTGAAGCTGTCCTCCGGCCTGCCCTTCCCGGAGAAGCCCTACGAGCTGGAGGCCGGCAAATACTACCGCTGGACGATCGAGGCCGACGGCACCGCCGAGCTGGCGATCGCGGCGCCGGAGTTCTTCCGCAACATCTGGATCAACGAGGTGGTGATCAACAAGATCGAGGTGCGGCCGCTGGGCCTGGATTCGATCGAGTTCGACGACGAGGGCTCGGCCACCATCTCCTTCGTGCCGATCCGCCCCGGCACCTTCACCTTCCACGCCCCCGGCACCGAGGCCGAGGGCATGCGCGGGACGTTCGTGGTGAAGTAGGGGGCGCGCCCAGCACGGCCGGAACGACGTTTTGCCTCTCCCGCCTGGCGGGAGAGGTCGGGCTCGCGCAGCGAGACCGGGTGAGGGCGGACCCCGGCCTCGACGAAACCCCCTCACCCGGAGGCGCAAGCGCCTCCGACCTCTCCCGTAAACGGGAGAGGCAAAAACACTTATTCTCCAGCGTCGTAGGTTGGGTTCGCGGTACACGAACCCAACAATGGTGCGACGGCGAGATGTTGGGTTCGCGAGGCGAACCCAACCTACGCGGTCGAGCCACGCTGGCCTTCAGCTGCTGTCCGGATTCGGCGGCTCCGACCGGGGCCGGCCGGTGTCGGACTCGTCCGGCTTGACGAACCAGTCGTCCGCGGACTCGCGATCGGCGGGCTTCGCCGGGGCCTTCGCCTCGAAAATGTCGTCCCAGCTCTGCGGCAGCCGGATCGGGTCCGGCGGGTAGCCGATCTTGCGGCAGACCTCCTGCACGAACTCCGCCGCCGACAGCGTGTCCAGCTGCGCGTCCAGGATCTCGTCCTCGACCAGCTTCTCCCACGCCACCGACCGCATGCACTCGGCGTCCAGGCCCTCCTCGGGCTTCGCCGCCGCCTCGGCCACCATCCCGGCCGCGCGCTCCCGCCGCTGCCGGCGACGCTGCTCCTCGCCCGAGGCCTTCCGCTCGTCCCGCCGCGTCATGAAGCCGGTGCGGATCCGCTCGGTCAGGGCGATCGTCAGCCGTATCGAGCGCGTGAGCCGCGCCTGGATCAGCCCGAAATCGGGCGGCGCCTTCGGGTCCAGATGGGCCCTCTCCTGCTGCCGCTCGGTCAACCGCTTGCAGCGCATGTCGGTTTCGGCCGCCGCGCGCAGCATGTCCAGCGCCCAGCCCGTCCAGTTCATGTCGGGATCGGTTGGCCGGATCGGTTCGGATTGCGCCTCGTCCATAGAACGTATCATGAACGAGATTCGCGCGTTAACGCAATAACACATCGCGTTCACGCGCTGCCGCGCCGCTTTGCCCCGCCGACTTGGTCGCAAGGACGACGGACAGCGGGGGTCCGGACGCGATAGCATCCGGCGGAACCCATCTTTGCCCGCACCGGATGACCAGGCCCCCGTCCCTACCCCTCACCGACCTGACCCCCGCCTTGGGCGGGGCCGAGGCGAACCCGATCCGCATCGGCTTCGCCGACAAGAACCCGCTGGTGCTGCGCGGGCTGCAGTCGCTGTTCGGCGAGGACCGGCGGTTCGAGCTGGTGGTCTCGGCCAGCGACGGCGAGCGCTTCCTCGACGCCGTGGCGCGGTTCGAGTTCGATGTCGGCATCATCGGCTGGGTGATGGCCAATGGCGACGGCCGCGCCGTGCTGGAGGGGCTGAAGGCCTGGGAGGCCACCCCGGGCCGGACGCCGGCCCCCCGCATCGTCGTCTACACCGGCGCCGATCTGGGCGTGGCGCGGACGGCGATGCAGCTGGGCGCCGCCGGCTTCCTGTCGAAATCCGAGCCGCCGGAGCACCTGCTGGACGTGGTGGCCGAGGTGGCGCGCGGCCGGATGATGTTCCCCTTCCTCGACCTCGGTAGGGCGGCGGCGGCCGATCCGCTGGCCTGCCTGACCGGGCGCGAGCGTGAGCTGCTGGAACGGCTGGCCGAGGGCTTGAGCAATGAGGGGCTGGCCCGCCGCTTCGGCCTGTCGCCGAACACGGTCAAGTTCCACCTGCGCAACCTGTACGAGAAGCTGGGCGCCGCCAACCGGGCCCAGGCGGTGGCGGTGCTGCTGGGGCGGGACCGAAACTAGATCCCGACCGGAAAGATTTTTTCACCGGCATCCTACGAACGTAGGACGACCCCGGCGGGCGGCGCGTGGTTCGCTGGCATCGGAAGGGCTTCCTCGCAACGGCTTCCGAGACGCCATCATGCAGATGCTCGACGCCAGAGATCCGATCCGCCTCGACCCGGCCGCGCTGCCGGCCGATGTCGACGACCACGGGCTGGAGGCCGAGCTGCAGCCGGTGCTGCGCAGCGCCGTCCCGGGCCCCGGGCCCTTCAACTCGCTGGTGCTGGTGCGCGGCACCCTGCCCGCCGGCGCAGTGGAGACCAACGCGACCTTCGCCATCCGCACCAACTTCGAACTGGCCGGCTTCGATCCGATGTCGCCGCCGCCGTTCAAGCATTCCTCGACTGCGGCGCTGCGCCAGCCGGGAGGGCCCGAGGCCGAGATCGACGCCATCGACCACGGCTATTTCGACGATGCCGGCCGCTGGGTGCTGCTGGTCCGCGGCGAGAGCCTGTGTCCGCACGGCACGGTCGAGCTGACCAGCTGGGTGATGTGCCGCGAGCCGCCCCCGGCGGCGACGGCGGCCGGCCTGCCTGCCGGCAAGTCGGATGCGCGCCTGGCGTTCCGCAGCTACCGCTCCTTCGTCCCGCCGCGGCCGCCGCAGCCGGCGGATGCCTGGAGCCAGGCCGTCACCCGGCTGTTCCCCCGCCTGCAC